>CAYRVY010000610.1:0-1505 GCA_964427695.1 uncultured Flavobacteriaceae bacterium | reverse complement strand
TTTTTAGATTTTAAAAGTGGTACACCCAAAATATAAATGTTATTTTCATTTTGAGCATCTACACGTATTTCCCCAAAATAATAACCATAACTAAAATACAGTCCATCTAAATAACCTTCATGTGTTTTGCTCCAAGTGTTCCCTCCATCAACACTTTTATAAACTTCGGCTCCAATAACAGGTGTATCAAAAAGTAAAGAATTTGCGTCCTCTAAGTATTTTGCAAGATCAATGGGTTTTACACTACCACTTCGTACCAATTGTTTTATATTTTGTGCACGATACTTCTCCTGAAATCCGTTTGTTTTTAAAAATGTGTTTAGCTTTTTATCATCTATATTTAATAGTGCTTCAGCATTCATAGTTTTAAAATCATCTTTAGTTAAAGCGCTTGATTTTTCTTTTTTATCTTCTGAAGGTCTTCTAAACTGGCTGTCATGAAAGGCATAAATTATATTGTCATCGTAAACAGCAAAACCAATTCTGCCAACACCTTGTCCTGTTGGAAAACCGCTTCCTACTGTTGAAACTTTCGCCCAAGATTCTCCTGCATCTGTACTTTTATAAATGGCTGAATTATTTCCGCTTCCATTAAAATTCCAGGCTTTCCTGTCTTTTGTCCAAGACGAGGCAAACATCACATTAAAATTATTAGGCGCATGTTGCATGTCTATTATACCACTCATATCATCCACAAATAGCTTTTGCGACCATGTCTTTCCGCCATCTGTAGTTTTATAAATCCCTCTTTCGTTATTTGGAGAATATAAATGTCCTGTAACACCAACTACTACTTCATCTGGATTATTTGGGTTTATAAGAATTCTGCCTATGTGATGCGAATCCATAAGCCCTACATTTTCCCAAGTTTTACCATTATCATTAGATTTTAAAATTCCTATCCCAGCGTATGATGAGCGTGAAGAATTGTTTTCTCCAGTACCAACCCAAATGGTTTTTGTATCCCAATGCACTGCAATGTCGCCAACATTTTGTGTGTTTGAAGTATCTAAAATAGGTGTAAACGTTGTGCCATTATTTACAGTATGCCAAACGCCTCCTGAAGCATAAGCGACATAAAACTCGGTTGGATTATTTGGATTTACAGCAAAATCTGTGACACGACCACTCATAATTGTTGGTCCAATATTAGTAAAAGGTACATTTTTTACTAATGAATTTTCTTGCATTTGTTCTTTTTGCTGCAATGCATTTTGCACTAAATCTGCTGTAGAAGAAGGCTGTTGTGCATAAGTTTGAAACGTAAAAAGAATGATTAAGGATATAAATAATTTCAGAGTTTTCATGGACTATTTAATTTAAGGGTTTGAAAGTAGTCAAATGTCCTTGTTTCTCAAAATTTTGCTTCGGTATTAACATTAATACCCAAACCAAATAGCCCTTTGGTTTTTTGGTTTTGTTTTTATTTATTTTATTTTTGAAGAAATCTAGAACACTTAAATATGAAGTATCATCCAATTGACAAAGCACTATTTATAAAAAAT
>CAYRVY010000609.1:0-1508 GCA_964427695.1 uncultured Flavobacteriaceae bacterium | reverse complement strand
AGTCTGCTTTAGTAGCACTTTTTTCTGTCGCGTCATCGAAACCTAATTGAATGGCATCATAGCCATCAACCTCATTAGTTCTGACTTGGGTAACGATACATGGTCCAGCTTTGATTACTGTACAAGGAATATTCTTCCCGTTTTCATCAAAGATGCTGGTCATTCCGATTTTTTTTCCTATTAACCCAGACATATTAATTTTGATTTACGATTGTAGATTTTGGATTTCAGAAATTATACTGAAATTAAATCTCCAATCAATTATTAATTTACTTATTTAAAAAAAACTAAGGGTTAAAACACGTTTCAACCCTGAATTGTATTTTTACCGTTTTTCCTTAACCAATCGTTAAGGACATGTTTATTCCGAACTTGTTTCGGAATCTTCTAAAATATAACTCTATTTTTTTTTAATTTTGAGTTATACTTCATAAGATTCCCACTTTCGTGGGAATGTTCAATCAAGGTTTAATTAAACCTTGATTTCCACTTCAACTCCACTTGGCAATTCAAGTTTCATCAACGCATCGATTGTTTTTGAAGAAGAGCTGTAAATATCCAATAATCTCTTATGGGAGCATAATTGAAATTGTTCTCTCGACTTCTTGTTTACGTGTGGTGAACGCAATACAGTAAAAATTTTCTTGTGTGTTGGTAATGGAATTGGACCAGTTACTACTGCACCTGTACTTTTTACTGTTTTTACAATTTTTTCAGCAGATTTATCTACCAAATTGTAATCATAAGATTTTAATTTTATTCTGATTTTTTGACCCATTTTCTTATATTTTAAGCTTCAACACCTCTTACTGCTTTTATTACTTCTTCAGATATATTTGTAGGCGTTTGAGCATAATGTGAAAATTCCATTGTTGATGTTGCTCTACCTGATGATAATGTTCTTAAAGTAGTTACATAACCAAACATTTCTGATAGTGGTACGGTTGCTTTCACAACTTTTGAACCTGCTCTGTCGCTCATGTTACTTACTTGACCACGACGACGATTAAGGTCTCCTACTATATCTCCCATATTTTCTTCGGGAGTAACCACTTCTAATTTCATAATCGGCTCCATAATTACTGCTTTCGCTACTTTTGAAGCGGCTTTAAATCCAAGTTTTGCAGCCAATTCAAATGATAATTGATCGGAATCTACATCATGGTAAGATCCATCTTTTAAGGTAACTTTCATAGCATCAACTTCATATCCAGCTAGTGGTCCATTAATCATTGCCATTTTAAATCCTTTCTCTACAGATGGAATGAATTCTTTTGGTACATTACCACCTTTAATCAGATTAATAAATTCAAGCCCTTGTTTTCCTTCTTCGGCTGGCTCAAGTGTAAATACTATATCTGCAAATTTACCTCGACCACCAGATTGTTTTTTGTAAACTTCTCGGTGTTGAGCAACTTGAGTAATAGCTTCTTTGTATTCTACTTGTGGCTGCCCTTGATTTACTTCAACTTTAAATTCACGTCTTAAACGATCAACAATAATATCTA
>CAYRVY010000608.1:0-1509 GCA_964427695.1 uncultured Flavobacteriaceae bacterium | reverse complement strand
TTATGGTAAATAATTTTTACAAAAATATTGTGAAAAAGAAACAAAATAATACGACGTTATAAATTTAAATTGGTATAACTAGTCATAAATGAAGCCAGTTACTGTACGCGATATAAAAAAAGAATTAAACCACCTTACTCATAACGAAGTACAAGAATTGTGTTTGCGTTTATCTCGATTTAAAAAAGAAAATAAGGAACTCCTTACCTATTTGTTGTTTGAATCTTCTAATGAAACTACATATATAGAAAGTGTAAAACAATATATCGACAACCAGTTTGAACTCATAAACACCAAAAGCTATTTCTATATCAGGAAAAGTGTACGGAAGATTTTAACCAATACTAAAAAGTATATTCGCTACTCGCAACACAAAGAAACCGAAGTGGAATTACTACTCTATTTTTGTAGTAAGCTGAAAGATTTTAAACCTTCTATTAAAAATAGTCCAAGACTGCAAAACACATACAATCGTCAAATAGAGTTGATTAAAAAGGTAGTCGCAAAGCTGCATGAGGATTTACAATATGATTATAATTTAACTCTTGAGGAATTAGAAGGCTAATTTTGAATACATTTTTGAGTTACGTTTATCGGAATTGTGTATGATTAAGTTATAGAATTTTCCGTAGGAAAAATTCCGCTGTAGAAATCAGCCCTAATTTACTACATTTTTATTGCAAGTCTAGAGGAATTATAGCCATCCTATGTATGGTTTGTAAATACTTAGTCTGATAGTTTTCTAAAGTGACCTTCATTCAAACTAATACATACGTCTTTTCTGAAATTCAAGTACTCAACATAAAGGTTTATATAATTGTTATAATTCTTAAATCTAATCTTCGCATTGCAATCTTCAGTTAAATCAAGTGCTAAAAACTCTTTTTCATCAATATCTTTTGTTTTCAAATCTATTTTCCAATATGAAGTGCCAAAAAAGATATACCTGAAATCTTTATCAGCTGAATAATAAATATTTTCATACCCTAAATGAATAAGACAGATGCAAAAGTTGTTTAACATCATTATCTGATCATCTTTTTGAGTTTGTGTAATTTTATTAAAATCAAACCAGAATTTTTTGAATATTTCATATTCAGATCTGAAAATCATCCATTTTAATGGAATATTATAAGTTCCAGAATTAAACTCTGAAATAAAAAATATCTCCTGAAAATTTGAGCTAATTATTGTTTTAAATAATTTTTCTTGTCTTATAAAACCATATAGTTCTCCAACTTTCTGTTTGTTAGGTTTGAAAATATTTTCTTCATCTTTTGCTACAAGATTTACAAATTGCAATCCATTTTTTTTATTTATATATGATTTACTTTTTTTATTAATAATATTTTCAAAAAAGGAGAAGAAATCTGTTAATTTGGAAATATGCCATATTACGTGTCCTTTATGAACAATATTTTCTCCGCCAATAACTTTTGTAACATTTAATCCTTTTAAAAGTTTATTCTTTTTTACCTTTTTATTAGCACTTGGTTTATTCAGATCAAT
>CAYRVY010000607.1:0-1512 GCA_964427695.1 uncultured Flavobacteriaceae bacterium | reverse complement strand
AATTGTATGATTACTAATTTTCATACGCCAAAATCTACGCTATTAATGATGGCATCAGCATTTGGTGGTCACGATTTTATAAAAAAAGCTTACGCCGAAGCCATTAAAGAGAACTATAAATTTTATAGTTATGGTGACGCCATGTTAATGATTTAATCCTGAACTCGATTTAGGAACTTATGAAGCTAACTAAATTAGCTTTTAACATTCATTAAAATAAGCCTCTAAAAACGAGGCTTTTTTGTCTATAAGATGTCAGTAATTAAAAAAGACATACGCGCACTAACTAAAGATCAATTAAGAGATTTTTTTGTCAGTCAAGGAGATAAAGCATTTCGAGGGAGTCAAGTTTACGAATGGTTGTGGCGAAAATCTGCACATACTTTTAAAGATATGACTAATATCTCGAAAGAAACTAGGCAAATGCTTGAGGATAATTTTGTGATTAATCATATAGAAGTAGAAGCTATACAGCGTAGTACAGATGGGACAATTAAAAATGCTATACGATTACATGATGGTTTAATTGTAGAGTCTGTTTTAATTCCAACAAAAACACGTACTACAGCCTGTGTGTCATCTCAAGTTGGTTGCAGTCTCGATTGTTTATTTTGTGCAACCGCACGCTTAAAACGTATGCGAAACTTAAATCCTGATGAGATTTACGACCAAGTTGTTGCTATAAATAAAGAAAGCAAACTTTATTATAACCGTCCGTTAAGCAATATTGTTTTTATGGGAATGGGAGAACCGCTCATGAATTATAAAAACGTGATAAAGGCAATAGATAAAATTACATCAGCTGAAGGATTAGGAATGTCTCCTAAACGCATTACGCTCTCAACTTCTGGAGTGCCAAAAATGATAAAAAAAATGGCAGACGATGAAGTAAAATTTAATCTTGCAGTTTCCTTACATTCTGCAATAGATAAAATTAGAACCTCCATTATGCCTTTTAATGAAACATTTCCTTTAGCAGATTTAAAAGCATCTTTAGAATATTGGTACGAAAAAACCAAACGTGAAATTACTTACGAATATATTGTGTGGAAAGGCATTAACGATACGCAAAAAGATATAGATGCCTTAGTGAAATTTTGTAAAGCAATTCCTTGTAAAGTTAATATTATAGAATATAATCCAATAGATGATAGCGAGTTTCAGCAAGCCTCAAACGAAACCATAAAAAATTATATTTATAATTTAGAAAAAAACAGAATTGTAGTTAACTTAAGAAGAAGCAGAGGAAAAGACATTGATGCTGCTTGCGGTCAATTGGCAAACAAAACTTAATGTTTAAAGCATATAGTATTTCACAAGCATTTTTAGTAGGTTTGTTATTCTTAAAGAGAATAAATTTGTTGTGAAAATTGAAGAACAAATAAAACAACCTATAGCTTATGAGATGGAACTTTTCGAACAAAAGTTCCTAATTTCAATGTCTTCCAAAGTAGCTTTACTAAATAGGATTACACATTATATAGTAAATCGTAAAGGGAAACAAATGCGACC
>CAYRVY010000606.1:0-1514 GCA_964427695.1 uncultured Flavobacteriaceae bacterium | reverse complement strand
CCAAACGGATTTATTAATAAAGGGATATGGTAATGACTATTATCAGCGACTGTAAATTGTATAGATACTTCAGGATAAAAGCCTTTTTGGCTGTGACTTTCGTAATAACTTGACGTCTTAAAAGTCATCATATATGTACCAGGAATTAATAGTCTTCCTGAAGGCAACACATCCGAAATTCGACCATCGTTATTTGTAAAACCAACACTCATAGGTTTCCATTCGTTACCACGTAACCCTTTTAAAGTAATGAGCATATTGTTTGCTGGTGTTCCAGTTGAGGTATCCAAAACGTGTGTTGTAATATGGCTGCCTATTTCAGCAGTTACTAACAATCCTTCAATTAATTTGTCTAAACGAATTACAGTAATTTTATGTTGTTCGTTCATTGCAACATAAATTTCATCTTCTTTATCATGATGTAACCTTTCGTTAATGATAGCTAATATCTCTTCGGCAGATTTTCCGCTAGCACTTACAATAAAAATATAACCAAACTTGTCTTTGTATGCTTTATTCGCCATTGTTAGTGCTTCAATTGTTAATCTATTTGCTTCAGTAACTTTGGCTTGTTCATTACTTGCCCATTCTTTAGTATTGGCAAATTTTTCTCTTAAACTATCTACATCGCCTATTTTTGGATGTCCTGTAAATGCTTGTTTAAAATCATCAAGTGAACAATCGTTATACCAAATAGATGCTGCTCTTTTAATGACATCTTCTTCTGAAGAAAACGGTCTGCTTTCCACCATTTTAGAAATCCATGTTTTAGATACACAGCATTTTTCAAGATGCGTATGAGCTTCTTTTTCAGAAAGAGAATTGAGTATATTTAGTGTCATCATATTTTATACTGTATTGTAAATTGTGTATTCTTTTGACTGATTATTTTTAAATGTTATAATTCTTCATTATTGGAACGTTGATGACGCTGATCTTTTATGATTTTCGCTGATAAAATAAAATCAGTGATTATCTGCTTAATCTGCGTTATCTGTGTTCTATTTATTTTGGTGCACCTTGATTTATCCAGCAATTAATCATATCGCGTTCTTCTTGTGTCATTCCAGTTTGGTTATTATTAAACGGCATATTTTTAACCACTACAACACGTTGAAAAATATTGTCTTTTAAATTATAAATTTGCTCTGCTGTGTCGTATTTAACTCCATTTGGTGCTACTTTCCATATAGCATCTGTTGGGTTTGATGAATGACACGTCGTACACCTGTTATTTACAATTGTTTGTATTTTAGTAAATGAAACTATTTCCTTACAGTCTTCATAATTAGGTTTTGTTGGCGCTGTAACAAATGCAACTGATAACAAAAGTAATACAGAAATTGGCATTACCCAAACCGAAAGTTGTCCTTTTTCACGAATATTTAAATAGTGTTTTATACCTGCTGTTCCTAATGTAATGGCAATAAGAACAATCCATTGATGTGTATTTCCAAAGGTACTCGGAAAGTGATTGCTTATCATAACAAACAACACAGGAAGCGTAAAATAGT
>CAYRVY010000605.1:0-1517 GCA_964427695.1 uncultured Flavobacteriaceae bacterium | reverse complement strand
GATTGTTCTTGAATTGGAGTAGGTGTAACAAGACCTAAATCGTCTAAAGCATTATATAACGGCGTATTTAAGTTTAAATCTCTAAAAGTCATATTCATTTCCTGCGAAAGCAGGAATCTCTTTTTTAATATAAAGAATTCCTCGAGGTTCTACCTCGGGGTCAAGAGGAAAGTATGAAAACAGATGGTTTTCATAAAACTAAAAATAAGTTTTTCTTCCGCTTGATACCTCGAAGCTCTGCTTCGGGGTCGTTCATTATGTGACAAAGATAGTTTTTTAACACATTAAAAATTCGGTAATTTGCAATCTATTTATTCCTGCGAATCCCGATAGCTATCGGGAAGGAATCTTTTTAATTGAAGTTTGATTATGATTGATGTTATAAGTATTTATGTTTCATATCAATTTATAATTTCAGTTCTTTGTCATCATTTCATTCCTGCGTCGGCAGGAATCTTTTTAAGCTATCTTTATTACTAATTGAGAACACTACAAATACATACATTAGAAAACCCTGACTTATTTAAGGATAA
The DNA here is from genome assembly GCA_964427695.1 of uncultured Flavobacteriaceae bacterium. Lineage (GTDB taxonomy): Bacteria > Bacteroidota > Bacteroidia > Flavobacteriales > Flavobacteriaceae > PRS1. The sequence goes on along the minus strand of CAYRVY010000605.1, from coordinate 984 downwards.
ACTCTTATTCTGGAGCCAACAATTTAATAATGTTGTTTGGTTAGATTCTAATTCCGATAGCCATCGAGACCATCAGAAATATTCAAATTATGACGCTATTTTAGCAGTAGATTCGTTTACAAGTATTCAAACAGATTATCAAAATGCTTTTGAAAAACTGAAAGAATATCAATCAACTACAAACGATTGGATTTTTGGTTATCTCACTTACGATTTAAAAAATGATATTGAAGATTTGGAATCCAAAAACTTTGATGGCTTACAATTTCCAGATCTTTATTTTTTTCAGCCAAAGAAGCTGTTTTTATTTAAAGGAAATAAAGTAGAATTTCGATACTTAAATTGTGTTGAAAATGAATTGGAAGCCGATTATAAATCTATAATCAGCAGTAAAGATTGTCACATTGAGCGCAGTCGAAATGTATCAGACAATCCTATCAAAATTAAGCTCCGCATTCATAAAGATGACTATTTCGAAAAAGTAAATACCATATTAAAGCATATACATCGTGGCGATATTTATGAAACTAATTTTTGTCAGGAATTTTATGCTGAAAACACTTCAATTAATCCATTAGAAACGTATTTAAAGCTCAATTCAATTTCCAAACCACCATTTGCAACTTTTTTAAAACTCAATGACAAATATTTGCTGTCTGCTTCTCCAGAACGCTATTTAAAAAAAGAAAGCAACATTATTATTTCACAACCTATTAAGGGAACAGCAAAACGTTCAGAAAATATAGAAGAAGACAAAACGCTAAAACAAGGCTTATTTAATGACGAAAAAGAGCGTAGCGAAAATATTATGATTGTAGATTTAGTGCGTAATGATTTGTCTAAAACAGCAATTAATGGGAGTGTAAAAGTTGAAGAGTTATGTAAGATTTATACTTACAAACAAGTGCATCAAATGATTTCGACTGTGGTTTCAAAAGTAGATGAATCTATACATCCTGTTGATGTTTTAAGAACCACGTTTCC
>CAYRVY010000604.1:0-1524 GCA_964427695.1 uncultured Flavobacteriaceae bacterium | reverse complement strand
ATTTTTAAAAAATAATTTACTTTTTTATATTCTGGAATTAAGTTATGTGTTCTAATAATTTTATTTTGAGATTTAAACAGTGTACTCGTACCTGTTAAACTATCTTCCTCTATTCTGCAAACATTGGATACTAAATTCCATATTATAAATTGATTTTTATCTTCCCATTCATAAATTGAATACAGTGAGTTCGTATATTTAAAATCTAAATCTTGTGATTTCCGGGTTAATTTAATATTTAAATATTTGTTTAAAAGATATGCTACTCGATAATCTTCTATGGTACAATGAATTGCCATTAATAAGTACATATCATCACTAAAATCATCGACAAGCAGTTTGTGTAATGCCATAATTATTTAATTATGAGTTGTAAATATAGTGCATTACAGTTATATTTTGATAACTGATTTAGTCTTCTTAATTGTAAAGATTACGCAAGCATATAGTGAAATTGCAATAGTTATTATTTTTAAAAGGTTTTTGAAATTTCTCTTTGAAATGCAAAGAACGCTCTTTTTGAAGCTTTTTCTTCGGCCTTCTTTTTTGATGTTGCTCTAGCTTTAGAAATTACTTTTTTGTCTATTGATAATTTTACAGAAAAGTGCCTCATATCATCATTCCCTGTATCTTCATAAACATAGTAATCAAACGTCTTTTTTTCTTTTTGACACCATTCTATTAATAAACTTTTGTAACTAATTACTTTACCTTCCAGTTGTTCAATGTCAACATGAGGAATAATAACTTTGTCGTAAATAAATTTTTCGCAATAGACATAACCTCTGTCGAAAAAAATAGCTCCTACTAAAGCTTCAAACAAGTTACCATGAATGTTATTGCCAAAATTGTTTTTAGGGATTTTACTTTCTATAAAATCTATAAGCTTAAGTTCTTTGCCGAGTTCGTTTAAATGCTCTCTACTTACAATTTTTGATCTCATTTTGGTTAAATAGCCTTCATCTCCTTGAGGCACTTCGTTAAACAAATGTGTGGCTATTATAGAGCTTACCATGGCATCTCCAACAAATTCAAGACGCTCATAATTTATAGGAGTGCCATCTTTGTCGCGTTTATTCATTGATCTATGCGTAAATGCTATTTGGTAAATTTCGATTTTTTTAGGTCTAAATCCTAAGATTTTTTTTAATTGAACAAAAAAATTCCCGTTACGTTTAGTACGGGATTTTAATATGTTGCGAATGGATTTCAATTGGAAAATTAATCTATTTTTTTGAATAATACACAGGCATTGTGCCCACCAAATCCAAAGGTATTACTCATAGCTACTTTAACATCTCTTTTTTGAGCCTTGTTTAACGTTAAATTTAATTCTGGATCTATGTTATCATCAACCGTTGTGTGGTTAATTGTTGGAGGAATTATACCATGCTCTATAGACAAAATAGAAGAAATAGCTTCAATTGCTCCAGCAGCACCTAATAAGTGCCCTGTCATAGATTTTGTCGAATTAATATTTATGTTTTTTGCATGACTGCCAAACACTTCAGATATTGCTTTTAA
>CAYRVY010000603.1:0-1525 GCA_964427695.1 uncultured Flavobacteriaceae bacterium | reverse complement strand
TTCTTCAAAAAAGGTATCACTTAAATTTTTATCGTAGTGTTGCCCTGTATGAATAATCCTAAATTGAATGTTAAATCCTTCATTTTGTTTTGATTTTATAGCATCAATTATTGGCGCTATTTTCATAAAATTTGGTCTTGCTCCAGCAACTATAGTTATGTTCATTAGTTTGGGTTTAATAATGATGAAAACTGTTTCAATTTACCACTTTTTAATCTTTGCAATTGACTTAGTTTTTCAAATTTAATGTCTATCCCTTTTTCAAGATAATTCTCCATTTCGGTTTTTATGATTTTCATCTTTTCTTCGGAAAGCTTTTTAACACTAACATAGCTAATTTTAAACATTTCTTTTGTGAGCTGCTCAATAATAAATTCTTTCACATTACCATCGTCTTCAATAATAGTTTTAGTAATATAATAAAATGTCAAGCCAGCAGCTTTTTTCCCGCTTGGTAAAATAGCAATATCATTTGTCCTACCAATCAGTTTTTCTAAAATAGGTTTGCGAAGTGTACTTTCTTTTGAAAAGCATCCAATGTCACCAATATCGTATCGAATAAAAGGATGTGCTTTATTATAAAGTGAGCTAATAACGATTCGACCTACTTTACCTAAAGGGAGAGCCTTATTTTTATCATCAAGAATTTCAACAAACAAAGTTTCGCTGTTTATTTGCCATTCATCAATTGGATTTTCAAAAGCGATAAGGTCTAATTCTGCTGCTCCATATTCGTTTATTATTGGAATACCAAATTGCATTTCCATTAGTTTTTTATCGTCTTCAAAAAGCATTTCGGAAGTGACCACACATACTTTTAAAGTTGGGCAAATAGATTTTAGAACAACACTTTCTTTCTTTAAAAACTTGGCGAATTGTACAATAGAACTTGTATATCCATTTATATAATCAAATTTTTTAGATTGAAATGTTTTAATATGTTTTTCAAAAGCAGCATCACTTAAATCAAACACCGAAAATCGAAAACGCTTACTTAAAACATCTTTAAAACGTTCTTTATAATACCCTTTTGCATCTAAAGGAATCCCATAAAATCGCACTTGTTTCGAGCGATTAAAATCTAAATTATACCAACCAAATCTATTTTGAATTATTGCCCAGGTCATTGCATGACAAAATTTATCTTTTGCAAAAACAAAAGGCTCGCCAGAAGACCCAGAAGTTTTGTTTAGATATACATTTTTTGTAGAAAAACCTTCTGAAAGACGCTGTATTAAAGGCTGCTGCAAATCACGTTTTGTCATTACAGGAATGCTATTCCAATGTAAAGAATTAGTTTTGGTTGAAAACGATTTGTAAAACGGGTTGTGTTTTAAATGGTAGTCAACTATGTCCTTTTTCTTTGAATTTACATAGCTTTCAAAATCTGCATCATTTTTTTGCTGAATCTCGTTCAAAATCAATCTTGCTTTTCTAATCGGAAAGCCCTTAAGGCGTAAAGTGAAATCAAATAAATTCAAAAGAAAATGTATAAATATGTTTTTGTAAAATAATTATTTTTTAA
>CAYRVY010000602.1:0-1525 GCA_964427695.1 uncultured Flavobacteriaceae bacterium | reverse complement strand
AAAATCTATACCGTGTTTTTTAAAAACGTGAGCAGATTTTATATTTTTGGTTACATAACGTTTTTCATCTTTTTTGGTTTCTAAACTGTTCTATAAAAAGGATTAAAATCGCCAAAAAAAACAAGACACTTGCTATAGCAAGAAAAGTATAATAATTATTTAAAAGCGGATATCCTAACCATATAACAGAACCCTTATATATGAGTAAGCTTTCGGTAATAATAAAACCAATAAGATATATTCTATATGTGTTTTTTGAGATAATTAATAGTTTGAAGTGATTAAGGAAAGCAAAAATGGAGATGCTTACAACTCCTAAAAATACCCAATGTAAATACCCAATCACAAAATCTATATTCGAAGAAATAATTTCAGCTATAATAGGGAAAGCACCTAAAATCTGAAATATTAATTTTACAATTATAAGTAGTGTACCCGTTTTTAATAAGACTCCTTCAATTTTTGAAAGTGATGTTTTCAATATTTCTTTATTCTGAAGTATTTTTCGGAACAAAACCCCAAAAGCTACAATTTGAAACAATCCACCAACTCCTGCCAAAATATAAAAAACCAGATGTGGTTTCATCCACAATATCGAAAGCGCAAAAGTGAGAATGACACCTAAAATAAACAGGCTAAAAAAGACATTAAATATTTTTTTCGGAATGTGAATTGAATACTTTTCAAAAACAAAAAATAAAATACCAAAAAGGGCTATAATAAACCAACCATTATATTGAAAGTGTAAATAGAAATAGATGGCATTTCTGTACAAAGAAGATGCACTCCCTAAAGTATTCATGATAACACCCAATGTCCAAGGACCAATACTTGATAAGACCATAAACCACAATGAAGCTCGAATGAGTTTATATGAATAGGTTTTCTTTTGTTCTGCGGAAGTATGCTTTAAAAACAAATAGGTAAACCAATACGATACAATTAAAAAAAGTGTCGAAAAAATAATTGAAGATATTGCGTAGCCAACAAATGGAAATGTCAACAACATTCCAATAATAGTAACTTGTGTACTCCAAAAAAGCAATTTGTACTTTTTATCTATAGGTTTATCAATTAGATATAATTTATAAATAAGTGTTGTTAATCCTGTATAAACCCATCCTAATAAGGCAATATGTGAATGTGAATGAAGTATGTATTTGTAGTTAATAGAAATGTCTATTACTTGAAACAAGCGCATTAACACTCCTAAAAGTGCTATGACAAAAAAATAACCTAAAGCTATATTAATATGAGTTTTTAGTTTCATTTAAAAAAATGCAATCTACATTAAAATCTAATTAAACTCATAAAAAAAGACTCTCATAAGAGAGCCTTTTATATACTAAAAAGTGTATTATTTATTCCCAAGCATTAAAAGTTCATTACAAACCACTTCGGTTATATAACGTTTTTCACCTTCTTTAGTTTCGTAACTTCTTGATGTTAGTTTGCCTTCTATAGCAACTTCTTTGCCTTTGGTTATATATTTTTCAATAATCTCTGCAGTTTTGCTCCAGGCAAT
>CAYRVY010000601.1:0-1525 GCA_964427695.1 uncultured Flavobacteriaceae bacterium | reverse complement strand
GGATTAGTCTATATGGCAGTTTTTGGAGCAATGGCTTCAGGGACTGCTTTACAAGGCAGTTTGTATATGTTTTTGTTTGGTTTAGGAACAATACCATTAATGACAACAGCTATTTATTTGGGTAAGTTTTTAAATACAAGTATAAAACAACACATCCAAAAAGCAATTCCAGTGTTTATAGTAATCATTGGTTTACTATTTATAATTCGTGGTTTAGGTTTAGGAATTCCTTACCTGTCTCCTGCTCCTATTTTAGAAATGACTTCAAGTGCTGTAGAGTGTCATTAAAATAAAAATTTGAAAAATGAAATTTTGGATTAAAAAATCTCAGGAAGAAATTAAAAAATATGTTTTTAATGCATTAAACAAAAACATAAACTTTAATACTCAAACCGTATTAGGAATTCCAGCTTCGCATTTGGATGATAAAATCTTTTCTCAAGACGAATCATTTCTTAAAGATGCACCTTTTATGACAACTTTAGTTAAAAATCCCAATCATATTGGTTGTCATACTTTAGATAATTCTGAAGGGTATTTCTCTGGGACTCAAAAAATTGAGAAAGAGCTTATCGAGTTGTGTGCAGTAGATATATTAAAGGGTAAACCTTTAGAGCAAGATGGTTATGTAGCGTCTGGTGGCACCGAAGCGAATATCCAGGCAATCTGGATATTTAGAAATTATTTTATAAGTGAATTTAATGCAAAACTTGATGAGATTTGTATTATTTGTAGTGAAGACAGTCATTACTCTATGGATAAGTCAAGTAATTTACTGTCTATTTCTATTCATAAAGTTTCTGTTAACCCAGAAAACAGATCGATTTCTAAAGAAAGTATTACAACTCAAATAAATAATGCCAAAGCTAATGGTAAAAAATATGTTATTGTTGTCGCAAATATGATGACAACCATGTTTGGATCTGTTGATGACATCAATTTATATATTGAAGCTTTAAAAGCGTCAGGAATGAAGTTTAAAATTCATGTTGACGGAGCTTTTGGCGGATTTTATTATCCTTTTTCTAATGAACAGAACAACTTAAATTTTCTTAATAAACATGTGACTTCAATAACTTTAGATGCTCATAAAATGGCTCAAGCTCCTTACGGAACTGGAATTTTTATTATCAGAAAAGGGTTTATGAAATACGTAAATACAGAACAAGCAAGTTATATTGAAGGGCAGGACGCAACATTGATTGGAAGCAGATCTGGAGCTAATGCGATTTCGGTCTGGATGATTTTAATGAAAAACGGCCCTTTTGGTTGGTTCGAGAAAATTTATATTTTGCAAAAACGTACGGAGTGGTTGTGTAATAAATTAAAGGAGCTATCCATTGATTTTTATCGTTTCCCAACTTCAAATATAATCACTATTAAAAGTAAATTTATAAGTAAAGACCTTGCACGAAAATTTGGTCTTGTTCCAGATAATCATCTAAACCCAAAATGGTATAAAATTGTTGTGATGGATCATGTTTCAATGGAAAAATTAACCTTCTTAATTAATCATCTAAAGGAA
>CAYRVY010000600.1:0-1529 GCA_964427695.1 uncultured Flavobacteriaceae bacterium | reverse complement strand
ATTACTTACGATTTTATTAGTAATGAAAACAAATATCTTGGAGGCGCAATTTCTCCAGGTATTAGAGTACGATACCAATCATTAAATAATTTAACAGCAAACCTACCGTTATTAGAAACCAAAGCACCTCAAAGTTTTATAGGCAGCTCTACAACAGAATCTATTCATTCAGGAATAATTAACGGGATTTTAAACGAAATTGAAGGCACTATTAACAAATATGATAATAAACATAAAGATTTAACAGTTATTTTAACAGGTGGCGATGCAGATTTCTTGTCAAAGCGATTAAAAAGTAGCATATTTGCGAATTCAAATTTTCTTTTGGAAGGTTTGAATTATATTTTAGAATTTAATACAAACTAATGATTAAAAAACTTTGTTTGGTTTTTATAGCGTTTTTAGCGTTAAATGTACATTCTCAAGAAGGTACAACTTCTCCTTACTCATTTTATGGAATTGGGAGCTTAAAATTTAAAGGTACAGTAGAAAACAGAAGTATGGGTGGGCTTAGTATCTATACAGATAGTATTCATTTAAATTTAAGAAACCCAGCATCATATGCTGGAAATAATATTAAGATTTCCCCGTTTAACGGAGAAGGACGTCCAATAAAATATACAGTTGGAGGAAGCTATTCAAGTACTAATTTGAAAAGTAATTCTGCGTCAGCAAAGGCGAGCACAACAACTTTCGATTATTTGGCTTTATCTGTACCAATAGGAAAATTTGGTATGGGATTTGGCTTATTACCTTTTACATCTGTAGGTTATAAATTAGAGTCTTCAAATAGTGAAGGTGTACTAACAAATAGATTTAGAGGAGAAGGCGGAGTTAATGTAGCTTTTTTGGGCTTAGGTTATCAAATCACTAAAGATTTAAGTATTGGTATTGATGCCAAATATAATTTTGGGAATATTATTAATACTGTTATTGAGTTTGTATATGATGACGAAGGAAATTCGCTTCAATTCCAGAGTAGGGAAAGTAACAGGTCTGATTTAAGTGGACTAAATTATAATATTGGGCTTTCTTTTAATAGGATGATTACAGATAAATTACAACTTACATCTGCGGTTACATTTTCGCCAAAAGCAGATTTAACATCAAATAATGAAAGAATTTTTGCAACAATAATAATTAATGAGACAAGTGGGCAAGAGTTTGTAGTAAATGAGATTGAAGCAGACTTAGAAGCAGAAGGTTTAAAAAAAACAACCTTAACTTTACCAGCTCAAACTGCTTTTGGATTAGGCATTGGGCAACCTCGACATTGGTTTTTAGGTGCAGAATATACTTTTTTAAAAACAAGTGAGTTCTCAAATAGAATAGTTAACATAGATAACACTACTTTTGTAGATGCTTCAACAATTTCGGTTGGAGGGTTTTATATTCCGCAATACAATTCTTTTAGTAAGTACTTAAAAAGAGTTGTTTATAGAGCAGGAATACGTTTTGAAGAAACAGGTTTAAAGATTAATAACGAGTCTATAAACGAGTTTGGCATATCTTTTGGAGTAGGTTTACCA
>CAYRVY010000599.1:0-1535 GCA_964427695.1 uncultured Flavobacteriaceae bacterium | reverse complement strand
TTAGCAGAAAGCATGCGACACAATCCAAGACCAATTTTAATAGAATTTAAAACCTTCAGAATACGTGGTCATGAAGAGGCGAGTGGCACAAAATATGTCCCAAAAGAGTTAATAAACGAATGGTCAGATAAAGATCCTATTGAAAATTTTCAAGAATTTTTAATCCATGAATCCATTTTATATCAAGAAGAAGGAGTAAGCTATAAAAAGGAAATTATACACGAGATTAATGAAAATCTTCAAATTGCTTATGATGAAAAAACTATAGCACCTGATTTAACTACCGAATTAAATGATGTATATAAATCTCTTGATTATCAAGATGTTGAACCCATAAATAAAACTAAAAAAATTAGGTTTGTTGATGCTGTTTCTGAAGGATTAAAACAATCTATGAGGCAACACAAAGACCTTGTTATCATGGGACAAGATATTGCAGATTATGGAGGTGTTTTTAAAATTACTGAAGGTTTTGTAAAAACATTTGGAAAGAATCGAGTAAGAAATACACCAATTTGTGAATCTGCTATTATTGAAGCTGCAATGGGTTTGTCTATTTGCGGAATTAAAAGTGTTGTAGAACTCCAATTTGCAGATTTTGTGACTTCGGGCTTTAATCCTGTGGTTAATTATTTAGCAAAATCGTATTACAGATGGAACCAAAATGCAGATGTCGTTTTGCGAATGCCTTGTGGAGCAGGAATAGCAGCTGGACCTTTTCATTCGCAAACCAACGAAGCCTGGTTTACGAAAACGCCAGGATTAAAAGTAGTATATCCAGCATTTCCCTATGATGCAAAAGGATTGTTGGCAACAGCGATTAATGACCCAAATCCTGTTCTGTTTTTCGAACATAAAGCATTATACAGAACAATCAGACAAGATGTACCAACCAATTATTACACCATTCCATTTGGAAATGCTTCCGTTTTAAGAGAAGGAAATGATGTTACTATAATAAGTTATGGAGCTGCGGTGCATTGGGTTTTAGAAACTTTAGATAAAAACCAAGACATAAGTGCAGATGTAATAGATTTAAGAACCTTACAGCCTTTAGATACCGAAACGATTTATAGTTCGGTTAAGAAAACTGGAAAAGCAATCATACTTCAAGAAGATTCTATGTTTGGTGGTATTGCTTCAGATATTTCTGCGCTGATTATGGAAGAATGTTTTGAATATCTTGACGCTCCTGTAAAACGTGTTGCCAGTTTAGAAACACCAATTCCTTTTATTAGTCAATTAGAAGAGCAATACTTACCAAAAAGCAGGTTTGAAAAGTCTTTGAAAGCGTTGTTGGAATATTAAGATTATACCAATTTAACCATAAAACATCTCATATAAATCGTTTACTCACTTCTTTATTATTTTTTAATTTGAGTTCGTGATGTGCTTCGCAGTTCTTTTTCACCGATATTTCGTTAAAAAAAGAAAACGTAACTATGCTATGTTTAATTTTTTTGCCTTATCTCATTAAAAAATATTAGCTATATTCTATGATATAACTGATATAGGTAGTATATTTGTATAAAACA
>CAYRVY010000598.1:0-1535 GCA_964427695.1 uncultured Flavobacteriaceae bacterium | reverse complement strand
GTTTCTAATTCGTCAAGAATGGCATTGTTATTAGAAATTTTAGGATTATCGAAATAGATTTGTTTTTTAATACCTTCGGCATTTTGAAGAATCATATCAAAATCTCCAGGATGTTTAGGTGCATCTTGCATTTTAACAACTTCACATTTCTTTTCTAAAAAATCAACCGAGATATAAGCATCTTTTTGAAAAAAACGAGCTTTACGCATATTCTTTAAAGAAATCCTGCTTGCAGTTAAATTAGCTACACAGCCATTTTCAAATTCTATTCTTGCATTAGCAATATCTGGTGTGTTACTTATTACCGAAACTCCACTTGCACTAATTTGTTTTACTTTTGAATTTACTACACTTAAAATGATGTCTATATCATGTATCATTAAGTCTAATACAACAGGAACATCTGTACCACGCGGATTAAATTCTGCCAATCGATGTGTTTCAATAAACATAGGTGTTTTAATCATATCCTTTACTGCAATAAATGCTGGATTAAAGCGCTCTACATGTCCTACTTGTCCTTTTAAATTATGTGAAGCTAATAACAATCTAATTTGTTCGGCTTCTTCAACAGTTTTAGCAATGGGTTTTTCGATAAATATATTTTTTCCTTTAGCAATAGCTTGTTTTGCGCAATCGTAATGCGATAAGGTTGGTGTAACAATATCTACAACATCTACAGCATCAATAAGTGCATTAATGGAATTAAAATAGGTATAGCCAAATTCTGCTTCAACTTTTTTGGCATTGGTTTCGTGAGCATCATAAAAACCTACAAGCTCATATTTTTCTGACTGGTTAAGAAGTCTTAAATGAATTTTTCCGAGGTGACCAGCACCAAGCACACCAACTTTTAGCATCTACTTTACATTTTTAGCAAAAATAAGATTTTTAATATTTATTAGTTTAAAATGTTTGATTAATTTTAGCTTCGAAAAATAACAGCATTATTGAAAGATACATTTAAACATAAAGGCTTACGTCAACAGTTAGTTGATGTAATTAAATCTAAAGGAATAAAAGATAAAAATGTTTTAAAGGCAATTGGGAAAGTGCCTAGGCATTTGTTTATGGATTCGGGATTTTTAGATCATGCATATAAGGATAAAGCTTTTCCTATTGCTGCAGACCAAACTATTTCTCAGCCTTTTACAGTAGCATATCAAACGGAATTGTTACAAGTTAAAAAAGGCGATAAAGTTCTTGAAATTGGAACAGGAAGCGGTTATCAAGCTTCTATTTTATGCGAGCTTGGCGCTAAAGTATATACTATAGAACGTCAACTGGAGCTTTTTAAAAAAACCAGTAAGGCTTTACCTAAATTGGGATATAGTGTTAAAAAATTCATTTTTGGAGATGGTTATAAAGGATTAAAAGAAGAAGCGCCTTTTGATAGCATTATAGTTACAGCAGGAGCTCCTTTTGTACCTAAACCTTTATTGAGTCAGTTAAAAATAGGAGGACGACTTGTTATTCCTGTTGGTGATGATGTACAAACCATGACTTTATTTATAAGAAAAGACATCAAGGAATTT
>CAYRVY010000597.1:0-1535 GCA_964427695.1 uncultured Flavobacteriaceae bacterium | reverse complement strand
TATTAATGTGTAGCATTCCCTAAAAGCGAAATTAGTATTTAAAGTGAAAATCAAAATGGATAAAGAAATAAGAAAAATAAATATCAGAATACTGATTCTTATTATTATTCTAATCCCGATTAACCAAATAGTAATTAACTATTTATTAAAAACCAATTTCTTTACACCTCTCGCAAGACTTACAGATTATTGGATTCAACCTACTTTAGTTGGCAATCTTTTGAGTTTGACTGTTTTCTCTGTTCTAATTTTTATTATAGGAAAGCATAATTTATTTTCAGTTTGGCTTACAAAAGAAAAGCTAAAAGCTGCTGTTCTCCCTATTTTTATAATATGGTTATTATCCCAGATAATTACAATTGCAGGGACTTATTTCAGCAATGGTGATATAGTATTCGTTGATAGGTTTAATGTTTTAACTGGCAGTTTAATAGGGCAGTTATTTGGTAATGCCACATTTGAAGAATTAATATATCGGGGAATATTATTTTTGCAACTTTACATTTTATTAAAACCTAAAACAACAAACAAGAAGGCCCTAATGATTTCAATCATCGCCTCACAAATTATATTTGCCTTGATCCATATTCCAAATCGCCTAATGATTAATCCTGTCGAGAACTTGGCTTTGGATTTGCTCGGCTTGTTTGTAGCTGGAGTTGTTTTAACTGTGATTTATGTACGTACAGAAAACTTAGCTTTTGTAATTGGTGTCCATACATTAATAAATCAACCATTCAACATAATAGACACCTCATTTCCAATGGAAATGAGTATTTATATTTTAATAATCTTGACAACAATATTATGGAATAAAATTCCACCAAATAATTCATCCAAGTTCCATTATAGCATTGAAAGTAAAAATAAATGAATCAGAAATTTAAATAACGCTACTCAACAAAAAATATAGTTCATTTGGCAGACAGCATTAATTAGGAAGATGATAGGCAATTAAAGAAAGTAGTAGTAACTTGAAAAATTGGTGTTTCAAAATGCCAAGCGCACCATATTTAAACCGATAAGCTCCACTCCTAAAAGCCTTTAAAAATTTTGCCCTTGATACTTTCCCATTCCTCTATTAAAATGCCATAGCAACAGGTATTGCGTGCTAGATTAACTAAAATTCATGTATATTTTGCTTTTATATTAAAAGATTAAGTTAATTTTACTTTGTATGAAAACAGTAATGATTTTAGGAGGAACCAAGGGAGTTGGTAAAGAGATACTTAAGTCCTGCTTAAAAATTGGTTATAATGTATCTTTTTGCGGCAGAAATCTTGATATCGGTAATGATATTATAAAATCTTTGAAATCAGAAAATAAATTATATTTTCATAAAATTGACTTAAATAGTATCAATGAAATTGAAAATTTTTATATTCAAACTATAAAAAGATTTAAAAGGATAGATGCTTTAATTTTGTACTCTGGAATAACTCCTGTATCATCTATAATTGAAACTGAAGAAGAACTTTACGATAGTGTTTTTAATGTTAATCTTAAAGCTCCATTTTTTTTAATCAAACATGTAT
>CAYRVY010000596.1:0-1545 GCA_964427695.1 uncultured Flavobacteriaceae bacterium | reverse complement strand
AATTCGTTTGGAGCTGGAATTTTTGCTAATATGGCAAAAATGATGACACTAAATTTATCGGCTTTTAATAGCGATGATGGCATGCGTTTTTCTTTTGCACTAGGTTTTGATTTTTAATTCACTAATTACCTTTTCATAAATTATTTTTTAAGATATTTGATCCTCATTTTCTGCTGAAAAAAACATACTACATGAAATCTGTAAACGACTTATTGGAAATTTTAATTTTAGAAGAAATAGGCGAAAATCTATTTAATGGATTGAGCAAAAATATTGGTAGTCCTAATGTTTTTGGTGGTCAGGTATTAGCACAAGCTCTAAATGCTGCCTATAGAACTATTAAAAATAAACGCATTTTACATTCAATGCATGCCTATTTTCTGGAAGCAGGTAATTTAAATATACCAATTACTTATAAAGTTAGTATTATTAGAGATGGAGGCAGTTTTTCTACGCGTAGAGTTACTGCAAATCAAGGTAAAAAAACTATTTTTATTTTGGCAGCCTCTTTTCATGAAAATCAAGATGGACACGACCATCAAATTGAAATGAAAACAAATGTTAAGCAACCAGAAGAACTTCAAAGTTGGACTGAAATGGTTGACATGTATGGCGAGTTTTTGCCAGATAAGATGAAAAAATTCTTACAAATGGATCGTCCTATAGAATTTAAACCAACAAAGCTATTTAATCCTATGGATAAAAAAGATTTGCCTCCTTTTTTAGAGGTTTGGTTTAAACTAAAAGGCGATACTGTTAATTTAGATTTAGGAACAAAACAACAAATACTTACTTATATATCCGATTATAATGTTTTATCAGTAGCACTAATGCCACATACAAGTAAAGCAAATTATGGCAATACTCAAATGGCAAGTTTAGACCATTCCATGTGGTTTTTTAGAGATCTTGATTTTAAAGATTGGATGCTATTTTCTATCGAATCTCCAAGTGCTTCAAACGCAAGAGGGTTTACAAAAGGAAATATTTTTTCTCGAGATGGTAAACTTATAGCTTCAGTTGCACAAGAAGGGTTGATGCGTCCTATAAAAAAATAAATTATTCAATTTTTAATTCATATAAATTTCCGCCTTCTCCGCGAGCTTTTTCATCAGTAATATAAAGTGTATTTTCATCTTTAAAACACACGCCTTCTTTTTGAGAAGTGTGATTGAATTCTAAAGTCACAATGTCTCCATTAAAGAAATTATCATCTTTATAATTAGAAATTTTCCAAATTTTATCATGATTTAATAAAATGATAGAATTGTTATAAACATCGGCCGAAGTTATGGCATTATTTTTCCCTTTTAAATTAAAATTAATTATAAAAACAGCTTGATGAGTTCCTGTAATATTCGGAACTTTAAATAGTTTGCCGTGTTTTTTATCTTTGCTAAAAATGTAGAAATAATCATTCAATAAAAAAAAAGCTTCAAAATTTTGTGTCTTTATATCTTTTGGTAAACTAAAAACTATGCTTTTAGCTTTTATAGTTTTTAAAGCCAGTTCAGGATGTTCAACTTTATAAATAGTAAATTCTGA
>CAYRVY010000595.1:0-1547 GCA_964427695.1 uncultured Flavobacteriaceae bacterium | reverse complement strand
AGTAACATCTTATCTTTATTATTTTTAGTGGTAAAAACCATAAGCAATAAGGATACAACTCCGAGAATCATTCCTAATGCAAAAGGCCCATAGCTAGCCACGATAATAGATACATGAATCATTAGCCAATAACTATCTAAAACAGGTTGTAAATTTGCAATGGCAGGATCCAGCCAGTTCCAATGAGCAATCATTAAAATCATAGCTGTTACAAAAGTCGTTGCTGCAATGGTTAAATCACTTTTTTTACCTAAAATGAAACCAAAAAGCATGGTTGCCCAGGCGACATAGATCATTGATTCGTAGGCATCACTCAAAGGCATATGTCCTGAAATATACCAACGCACAATAAGCCAAGCTGTATGCATTACAAACAGGACTGCAATGATATAGCGAAATAATTTTACACCAATATTTATAGCTTTACTCTTACTTTTAAATATTTGTACAATTAACAGAATAAGCATAAATGTACCAGCATACATATACCAACTAAACAGTTTCTTAAAAAGATCATACTTATTATAAAACACTTCTGCATCAATTTTTTCATCACTCAACATAACTTCATGTCCATACTTATGTTGTGTTTTTTTAATAGCTTTTAATAATTTATCGCTTTCAGCAAAATTACCTGACATTTTATCTTGGTTTAACATATATAAATACACTCTAAAACCTGTATTTATAAAGTTATCGTATAATGAATCTTGTACTTTGTGATTTTCTGTTTTATATTCTTTAGTAGATACCCATTTATTAATTTCGTCGTCTGGAAGTGGGAATATTCTTAACGATCTCCCTTCAATAGTATTATATAATAAACTTACACGCTGGTCTGCTTCTATAAATTCTTTTTGAATAGCAGTTGGTACTTGTGTATTATAAACATCTTCCAAGAATGGTGCTAATTTATAGCGTCCAATATCATCAAAAAAATGTGATAACGTGGCATGCTTTTCGGATTTATCAAGACCAATTAAAGTTCTTATTGTATCACTCTTTTTAAGTTTTAGATAAATAATAGGCACGTTATACCAAAAAAATGGACTTTCCTGAATCGACAAGTATATTTGGTTAGCATCAAAGTCTCCATAACTATCATGTTTACTTAACTTTCGAAGTAATTGAGAAGCGTAAGTATTTAAAGGCATCATGCGTCCACTTACATCCTGAATTACAAGTTTACCAAATTTATCGGCTTCTTCTTTTGGTGTTATGTTAGCTTTTAAAATAGAATCTATTTGCGTTTTTGTTATTCTAGTATTGCTATGAGCATGTTCATCTTCTTCGGTATACTGCATTTGCGCTTGTGTGGTTAATGCAAAAGCTATAAAAAATACAGATAATAACTTTGCTTTTTTTGCCTTCACTTTCCGTAATTGTTTTTTTAAATCGTCAAAACGTGTGTGTTTAGCAAATAAGATAGCTAATAATCCGAAATACAGCATAAAATAGCCAAAATATGTAATCCATGTTCCCCAAGCATCATGATTTACAGAGAGAATAGTTCCTTTTTGATCCGCATCAAAAGATGCCTGAAAAAA
>CAYRVY010000594.1:0-1548 GCA_964427695.1 uncultured Flavobacteriaceae bacterium | reverse complement strand
CTATCTAATCTGGTTTTTGAAGACATAGTATAGATTTAAACCAAAAATAATTAAAATAAAGTTACATTGTATTACTAACAATTTTAGTTTGATTAAAATCTATTAGATTTGTAGGTGTATCTATAATAAATATAAACACACCAGTGTGCCTATACTTACGTTGGCAAACATTTGACGAAAACTCATTTTGAAAAAAATAAATCCAAATAACATTAAAGAATTTAAAGAGCACCTTAAGAGTCTTCCACCTGAACTTGTAGAAAAGAGAAATCAAGAACAATTAGAAGAAAACAAAAAGATGTTCGCTGAATTTAAGGATGCTTTTTCGAAATCTTGTTGTTTTCTATGCGGAAATAAACTTGACACTTTCTATGAAGATGAACCTTGCTTTCATTGGTTCTTAAGACCAAATGGGATTCGTAAAAAGAATTTTAAGAATTATTTATCTGAGTCAATTGGTTTTTTTCGACTTGAGAGCTATTTAAGATGGGTAGCAACTACAGAGAATTTCTTAAAGAATATCAATGATTTAGAAAGCGAGACTTCCGAACGTAAAATAAAAGAGGTCACTATAAAATATAAAAATATTGAATGGTCATTGAATTATGGGAAAACTGACTTAGAAGGACATTCCAGCTCAAAAAATGCTGATTTCCCTCATTTTCACATACAAATGATAGTTGACGGAAATCCATTTATAAGGTTTAATGATTTCCATATTCCATTTTCTAAATACGACTTGATAGACATTAAATTAATGGAAGAAGCTAGTGATTTAATTCATTTTGGACACAGTCAAGGTCTCGGAATGTCTGTTCTTGAAGATGAAGAATTATTGAAAGAATTGGATGAATCGATGA
This sequence comes from uncultured Flavobacteriaceae bacterium, assembly GCA_964427695.1. GTDB lineage: Bacteria > Bacteroidota > Bacteroidia > Flavobacteriales > Flavobacteriaceae > PRS1. Next base: position 688 of record CAYRVY010000594.1, on the reverse strand, counting down.
TAGTGTCAGAAAATATGGATACTGCAACTTTTAACACTAATACAATGGCCTCAATGCCAAAAGGAAAAAAAATGTCAGGCGAAAAGCTAAGTGCAATGTTTAAAGAGAGTAAAGAAACTAAAGTTCCACTTAAACATTTAATGAAAAAGTATTTTCCAGAAGTCAATCTTGTTACACAAATTGAACCAGCAGATGGATTTCCAGATAAAAAAACAAGAAATAAAAGATAAAAACGATTTGCCAACAAAGAACTAAATTAAAAACCAAGCCTTTTTTAAGCTAATTTTGATACAAAATTCTCATCATAAGGTATTCTTGATTTTGAAATTGCAAATATTTCCCAACTAGAGAAGCATTTGTTTATTTTTCAGGATTAAGTGAGATAATTAAATTCAACTTAGTTGGTTACTTAAAAGCATTTAAACCTGTAATATCAAAACCTGTAATTAGTAAATGAATATCGTGAGTACCTTCATAAGTAATCACGCTTTCAAGGTTCATAGAGTGTCGCATAATAGAATATTCACCAGATATTCCCATGCCTCCAAGCATTTGCCTGGCTTCACGAGCAATAGTAATTGCCATATCCACATTATTACGTTTTGCCATAGAAATTTGAGCAGAAGTTGCTCTGTCTTCGTCACGTAAAACACAAAGTCGCCAAGTTAATAAATGTGCTTTGGTGATT
>CAYRVY010000593.1:0-1550 GCA_964427695.1 uncultured Flavobacteriaceae bacterium | reverse complement strand
ACACCATCTGTTACAATAATTTTAAATCTGGATTCGTTTGTATTGGCTTCCTGTAGTTGTTTTTCAAGATCTGCCATATCACTGTTTTGATAACGATATCTGGCAGCTTTACACAGGCGAACACCATCAATAATAGAAGCATGGTTTAGAGAGTCTGATATTATTGCATCATCTTTTGTTAATAAGGGTTCGAAAACACCAGCATTTGCATCAAAAGCTGCTGCGTATAATATTGTGTCTTGGGTTTGATAGAAATCGGATATTTTTTGTTCTAATTCTTTATGGATGTCTTGTGTACCACAAATAAATCGTACTGACGACATGCCAAAACCATGCGTATCCATCGTGTCTTTTGCTGCTTGAATAACTTCTGGATGCGATGATAATCCTAAATAGTTATTGGAACAAAAGTTTAATACTGTTTCTCCTGTATTTAAGGTTATTTCAGCTCCTTGAGCAGAAGTAATAATACGCTCCTCTTTATAGAGACCATTATCTTTTATATCTTGAATTTCTTTTTGAAGATGCTCTTTTATACTTCCGTACATATTGTTATTTTTCGCAAATTTAAACTTCTTTTATCTCTAAATTATCATTTGAGTAGATAAGTATTTTTTTTATCACTAAAAATCCCATGTCTTCTAATGCGTGTTGATAAGATTGTAACTGCTGTACATGCTTTTTATTAGGTTGTCCAGTTTTGTAATCTATGATTACAACTTCATTTTTAACATTTATTACTAATCTATCTGGTCTTAATAAAACGCCTTGTTTTGTAATAATATCTCTTTCATTATATATGGTGTTGACCGAATTAAAATAATCTGATAATTGCGGATGATTAACAATAGTATTTACAATTTCTTTTAGCTCTAGAGCTTGTTCAGAATTTATTATACCTGTAGTTAAGCATTTGTCAAAAGTGATATTGATGTCAGTTTTAGTTTTGATTTGTGACATGATGTAGTGGATAAGATTACCTTTTTCAATTGCCATTAGCTGCTTTGTATCCCATAAATATCCAGAATTAGTCACTATTTTTATATTATGTGCTTTTTTGGGCGTAGAAATAAAACATTCTTGTTCTATAGATTCTTTGATGTTTTCTTTTTTTAATGAATTTTTCTTTTGGTTGCCAAAAGCATAAGAAGCTGTATTGTCACTCCATTTATCTATTTGTTTTAAATAATTAATAAATAATCCGGAAAAAAGCCTTAAATTTTCGTTTCCCTTTTTGTCAATTTGTTTCCTGCTAATAATGTGTAATTGTTCAATAGGTCTTGTTAAAGCAACGTAAAGCAAATTAATATTATCGAGTTCAAGTTCAGTCTGGTGTTTAGTGTAAATTTGTTGTCCTGTTTCTCCAAAGTTTGCAAAGTCTTTATTATAGTTCAATAAAGTGTGTGAAAAGCCGTAGTATTTTTCAGCATTTAACGGAAACCATTCTTTAGGTTCTATTTCTTTATAAATATCTAAATCCGCATAAGGAAAAATTACTACCGGAAACTCTAAGCCTTTGGATTTATGAATGGTCATAATTTGTACTGCAT
>CAYRVY010000592.1:0-1555 GCA_964427695.1 uncultured Flavobacteriaceae bacterium | reverse complement strand
TTGCTCACACATTTGCTCAAAGCGGATTTAAAGTACAGCTTATAGATAAAAGTGAAGCTGCACTTAAAAAAGGTTTAGACACCATTGCCAAAAACTTAGATAGAATGGTTGCTAAAGAAAAAATTTCTGAAGTTCAAAAAGAAGAAACTCTAAATAATATTACAACATTCACTAATATTACTGAAGGTGTCGAATATGCGAGTTTAGTAATTGAAGCTGCTACCGAAAATTTAGATTTAAAACTCAAGATTTTCAAGCAATTAGACCAAGATTGTCCAGACGATACTATTTTAGCTACTAACACATCTTCTATTTCCATAACACAAATAGCTTCAGTTACGTCCAGACCAGAAATGGTAGTTGGTATGCATTTTATGAATCCTGTACCAATTATGATACTTGTAGAAATTATTCGTGGCTATAATACGAGCGATGAAGTAACTAATCTCATTATGGATATGTCTAAATCTTTAGGGAAAACTCCTGTAGAAGTTAATGATTATCCAGGCTTTGTAGCCAACCGAATATTAATGCCTATGCTTAATGAATCTATCGAAACTCTTTTTAATGGTGTTGCTGGTGTAAAAGAGATTGATACTGTTATGAAATTAGGAATGGCACATCCAATGGGACCATTACAATTAGCAGATTTTATAGGTCTTGATGTATGTTTATCCATTTTAGATGTAATGTACAACGGATTTAAAAACCCTAAATATGCAGCATGCCCTCTTTTAGTAAATATGGTAAGGGCAGGAAAATTAGGTATAAAATCCGGAGAAGGGTTTTATGATTATTCTGAAAGCAGAAAGGCAGAGAAAATTGCTTCGCAATTTTTAAAGTAAACAGTTTGCAGTTTACAGTTGGCAAAACTGCTTACTGCTACTGCATACTGTCAACTAAATAATATGGCAAAAGTAATTCCATTTAAAGCAGTTCGACCTACTCGAGATAAAGTAAGTCTTGTAGCTTCTCGCTCGTATGAAACATATACACAGCCAGAGCGCGAAGCAAGATTAGACTACAATCCTTTTTCTTTTTTACACATTGTAAATCCTGGTTATAAATACGAAAAACAAATAAAAGGAAAAGAACGCTTTACTTTAGTTAAAAATCGATATTCTGAATTTAAAGAGAATAATATTTTTATTCAAGACAAGTCGCCTTGTTATTACATCTATAAAATTGTAAATCGTAATGATAATATGTTTTCTGGAATTATAGCTGCTTCAAGTGTTGAGGATTATAAGAATGATATTATTAAAAAGCATGAAGACACTATAGAACATCGAGTGAGTATTTTAAAAAAATATTTAAAGACTGTTGGTTTTAATGCAGAGCCTATACTTCTCACTTATCCAGATAATTCTGTTATTAAAAATATAATATTAAAAGCACAACTTGTAAGAGCCGAATTTGAATTTACTACAACATATAGAGACACACATTACTTATGGTTAATTGAAGATTCTCAAACTATAGAGATTATTAAAAATGAATTTGAAGCAATGACAACAATTTATATTGCAGATGGACATCATCGTCTGGCATCTTC
>CAYRVY010000591.1:0-1560 GCA_964427695.1 uncultured Flavobacteriaceae bacterium | reverse complement strand
AATGATTTTAAATTACTTAAGGAATAAACTATTCTGGCTTACTGACTTTGTAAATGGTGGCGAGATTAAAAACCATTTAAAAGAGGTAACTAGTATTCTTGATGACCCAAATAGCATCAATTCTTTAAATAGAAGACAAAAAAATCTTGATAACATTCTATTACATGCAACTAAAACTACTAAATTTTATAAAAGTTATAGTAACTCAAAAAAAATTGAAGAATTTCCTGTAATTAGCAAAAACATAATTCAAGAGAATTTCGATGATTTTAAATCGTCGGTTTATTTAAATAAAAACAACTATAAAGTAGCAACAAGCGGATCTACTGGAACTCCATTTTTTCTCTATCAAGACAAAAATAAAAGAAATAGAAACACATCAGATATATTTTATTTTTTAAAGCTAAATAATTATAAAATTGGAGATCGTCTATACCAATTAGAGGTATGGAGAGATAATAAAAAGAAAAGTAATTTTAAATCTTGGGCGCAAAATGTTGTGCAATTTGATATTTCAAAATTAACTGATTCGAGAATTTTATTTTTTTTAAAAAAGCTAAAAACATCTAAACAAAAAAAAATATTGCTAGGATTTGCTTCATCTTATGAATCTATATGTCGATATTTAGATAAAGTAGATTACGATTTAAACGATTTAAATATATCAACAATCATAGCAAATTCAGAGTATTTAAACCATTATACTAAAACCACTATGAGAAAATATTTTAATGCTCCAGTATTTTCAAGATACTCCAACGAAGAGATTGGTATAATAGCTCATCAAACAATTAAATCTCCAGAAGATTTTATCATTAATTGTGCAAGTTATCACGTAGAAATTCTTGATATGGAAAATGATAAACCTGCAAGACCAGGAAGTTTTGGTCGTGTAGTTGTAACAGACTTATTTAACTACGCTATGCCAATGATAAGATATGATACTGGAGATATTGCTATTTTAAATGGGCTAGATAACAACTATCCAAAACTTAAACAAATTGAAGGCAGGAAAATGGATTTAATCTATGATTCTCAAGGAAATATAGTGTCATCTTTTATAGTTTATACAAAATTTTACAAATATTATAAATTATTGAAACAATACCAATTTATACAAGAAGGTGAGAAAGAATATACTATTAGGTTAAATATTTTAGATAAGTTTCCTTTTGAAAAAGAATTAATAGACGATATTAAAAAAGATTTTGGAATTGATGCTATAGTAAAAATTGTTTATGTTAGTGAAATTCCAACCCTATCCTCTGGAAAAAGAAAAAAAGTGGTAAATAACTATAAAAGATAGACTATGTTTAAAAAATACATTATTATAATTATTCTTTATTGCATGTGTTTATTACTATTGGTATTTGCTTTTTTAATAGGAAATAAATACAACATTCCTTTAGAGCAAATTACTGGTGATCCTGCCGTTATATTTAGTGCACACCCTTTTACTGGAATTATATCAAATATAGGTGTGCTTTTATGGTGTGCGACAACTTCTATATGTTTGTTTTCGGGATTGTTTTTACTAAGTTTTGAAAATAAAAAAGAAGC
>CAYRVY010000590.1:0-1561 GCA_964427695.1 uncultured Flavobacteriaceae bacterium | reverse complement strand
GAATAACTTAAGCCAAATATCCAATAAGATTGTAAATCGTTATCAACATTGTTAAATGTTGCATCAGTATTTCCGAGAGTATTTATAGCATAATTGAGCGCTTCTTGCTTGTTGCTACGCAATCCAAAATCAAAACCAACACCAATCTTTTTCCATAAGGTATAACCAAAAGAGTTAGTCCAGGTCCAGTTAGAAAAATTTGAACTTTTATAACTTTGAAACATAGAAAGATTAGTTTTAAAGGTAATTGCTTCTATTTTTTTGGTATAGTCTGCAAGAATTTTTGCACCTAATGACGACTCGAAAATGGAAGCTTCTTCACTAAAAACAATATTATAGTCAAGAGGTTGAAGTACTACTACTAAATCTTTTATTGGTGTCCATGTTACACCAACACCAATATCTAAATACCCAGGATCATTTAAATTATCTAATAATGTAGTTCTATATGCAATAAGAGTAGAAGCAGCAAACTTTTCACTCAATTTGTGTCCATATAATGAGGAGAAATTAAATACGTCAGTTGTTGTTTTAAAGGTATTATCATCATCTGGATTATCTTTATCATCTAACTTTACCCAGTTTAAATTAATTGTTACTGTATTTCGCCAGAAGAATTTTTCTTGTATAAGGTTAGCATAAGTGTTTATAGTAAATCCAATATTTCCAGAAGAATTGTTTGGAGTGCCTTGTGAAAACCAGTTATTAAAATTTGACAAGCTACCACCTATTGTTCCGAAGGCTTTAATTCTCCACTCTGGGAAAGCATCAATTTGGGCTTGCAAAGCATTTACTTTATTTTGGAGTGCAGAGATAGAATCTTTTTTAATTGCTTGTTCTGCTTTTAGCTCTTTTATTGTTTGAGCTTTAATTGAAACTATTGAAATAAAAAAAATAATTAGTAAAAATACGTTCCTCATAAAATCTGTTTGGTATCTAGAATGAATTCAAATATATTGCTTTATAACACATTAAAAATAATAATTTACCTACGCTTATATAATGGAACAGAAGAGCAAGCTTCACCAAACATTATGGATTTGGCAACAGGCATTAGTTTTGAAGTTAGCAAAGTGTAAGCATTTTTAGGCACAGGTTTATTAGAGCATCCTTTTATTATCACAGGCTTATCTTTAAATTCTGAAACATCCAAATCATTAATAATATCTTGATAGATTGAAGTATCGAGGATTTCTAAATTTCCAACAAGCACTTTTTTTACAAAAGGAGTTAAGTGTGTTGTAAGTAGCATATATGCCCAACCTGGAACTATTGCTCCTGTAGAACAAGTGAGTGCAATATAATTGTTTTGATATTGAGACCAGTCGTGTTCTTTTGCTTTTAATCTAAACTCTTTTTCACGTAGAATTAGACCTTCAAATAACCAATCTTTAATATCAAAAACGACACGTTTTCCTTCTGGATAAAAATTCTCAAGATCGATAGTTACTAGTTTACTATTCGCTACTCGATTTATGATTTCTTCTTTCATTTTGAAATATTTATTCAATGAGATTCCCTCCTTCGAGGGAATGACAAAATCACTGAATTAAAGCATTCC
>CAYRVY010000589.1:0-1564 GCA_964427695.1 uncultured Flavobacteriaceae bacterium | reverse complement strand
AAATAAGGCTTTTATACCTGATTTTGAATTTTTATGATGAATTTTTCGGGTTAACCAAGCAAAAAGAGAAGAAACACGATTAAAACGAATTGAGAAAATTATTGAGCTTTGTGAATTAAATAGAAAGACACCATAAATATGAAATGTTGTACTTTTGATAGGTAGCTAAATTAAAATTTCATGAATAGCATTCCATTAATCGGTGGAAATTATTATCATATTTACAATAGAGGGAATAATAGCGATAACATATTTTATGAGAATGATAATTATTATCATTTTTTTAGACTATACGAAAAATATATTAATCCTATAGCAGATACTTTTGCTTGGTGCTTGCTAAAAAATCATTTTCATTTTTTGATTTATATAAAAACAGATACTGAAATAGATATTGGTTCATTACAATATTCAACAGTTAAAAACCCTAAAAAAGTAAGTCCATCAAAACAGTTTTCACATTTTTTTAATGCCTATACCCAAGCTATAAATAAACGGCATAATAGAACAGGAAGTTTATTTGAAAAAAACTTTGAAAGAAAGCTTGTAAGCTCTGAAGGTTATTTTCAAAAACTAATTTATTACATTCACAACAATCCTGTTCATCATGGTTTTGTAGATAAAATGGTTGATTATCCCTGGTCATCCTATGGAAGCATTGTATCGATAAAACCAACCAAATTACAAAGAAAACAAGTGATTGAAATATTTGATACCATTGAAAATTTTAAATTCTACCATTCTGTAAATCAGAATTCTGAAAGTATAGACCACCTGCTTATTGAATGATGTTTTTTTAACTCATCCAATCCCTTCCAGAGTTTTAAACTCTATTTTTAATGATTTTTTTGGTTTCAACACGAATACCGTCAGAAACTTTGACTATATAAATCCCAGCAGATAAATTTGATAGATCAATTCGTTGAATGTTGTTGTCTTCTTTATAAAATATGCAACAACCTGACCTAGTAAATTTGTTACCTGAACAAAATTAATGTTTTCATAGAGTCTAAACTGTGGTTTTCACTTACTCTTTGTAAGGTTTTTATCATTATTCCAAAGCTACTTCATTGTTGTGATTTGACCTAATATTTTACCTTACAATTAATAAGGTAATTTTGGCGAGACTTTTGCGTTATTACACTATAAACACACATTATACCAATTTAAATATATATATTTGGGATATAATACGAATATTATGGGAGCGTTAGAATTAAGAATTAAAATAATAGAACAGTTCAATTTAATGATACAAGATGATTCAAAACTTGTAGTTTTGGATGGAATGTTCGATTCTTTAAATACTATTGAATCTCCTTCTTTAGTTTCTGAAGAACACTACAAAATCGTTGAAAAACGTCGCAGAAAGCGTCTTGCTGGAAAAACAAAAGGTTCAACTTGGGATGAAGTAAAACAAAAGTTGAAAGATAAGTATGGCTTCTAAATTAACCATTGAACCTGAAGCTCAAGACGAAATTGACAAAGCAATAGAATGGTATGAGTCCCAACAAACTGGATTGGGAGCAGATTTCTTTAATTATTTAGGAAGCTATTTTAAAAC
>CAYRVY010000588.1:0-1565 GCA_964427695.1 uncultured Flavobacteriaceae bacterium | reverse complement strand
TCTAAAGCAGATAACGCTTCTTCTTTATTAGTATTGCTCTGCGAAATTGACCCTTCATCTATATCGTAAACCTTTAAAATTTTATCTTTTAATTCTATTATTACACGTTGTGCTGTTTTTAGTCCAATTCCTTTAACAGATTGTATTAATGCTAAATCTTCTATAGCTATGCCTTCTCTAACTTGTTTAGGCGTTAAAGAAGATAGCATCGTACGAGCAATATTTGTTCCTATACCACTTACCGAAATTAACAAACGGAAAATCTCTCTTTCTGATAATGAAGAAAAGCCATATAATGTATGCGAATCTTCTTTTACTTGTAAATGAGTGTAGAGGCGTAAATTTTCTTGATCTGGAATTTGAGAATATGTATGTAAAGAAATGTTTAAATGATAACCAACTCCGTTACAATCTATCACAACATTAGTAGGGTTTTTTTCTATAAGTTTTCCTTGAATATGTGTAATCATTAATTACATTTTGTTATCGTTTCAAATGTAATAAAATTATTATACATAGTACGAGATAATCTAATGGTATTCTTTACTTAAAACTTATACTTTTTTCTCTTTTCTGCTTCTTTTGAGCATCTATTACTGCAATGGCAGTCATGTTTACTATTTCATCTACACTTGCATCTAATTGCAAAATATGAACAGGCTTTTTCATTCCCATCATAATTGGGCCAATGTTTTCTGCCTGATTAAGTTCTTTAAGAAGTTTATATGTAATATTAGCTGCATCTAAATTTGGAAAAATAAGCGTATTTACTTTTTTATCTGCTAGTTTAGAAAACGGAAAACGATCTATTCGCATTTTTTTATTTAAGGCAAAATCCGTTTGTAATTCACCATCTACAATTAAGTCTGGGAAATACCTATGCAAATATTTTACTGCATCTCTAACTTTTGAAGCCTTTTCGTTAACAGACGACCCAAAGTTAGAGTACGATATCATTGCGATTACAGGCTCTATACCAAACATTTTTACAGTAGTCGCTGTCATTTGAGCAATCTTTGCCAAATCTTTTGCAGTTGGGTCTATGTTAATTGAAGTATCGCTTAAAAATAAAGGGCCTCGTTGGGTCATTAAAACGTTAGTTGTTGCAATTCTGGTTGCACCTTTATCCAGACCAATTAATTCTAACATTGGCTTTACAACCGATGGATAATTTCGAGAATATCCCGAAATTAACGCGTCTGCATTACCTTCGTTAACCATCATGGCAGCAAAATAGTTGCGCTCTCTCATCAGCTTTCTAGCAGAAAGTTGTGTAATTCCACGTCTTTTACTTTGTTTCCAATATATCTCTGCGTATTCGTTTTTATGCTCTTCTTCTGTGTCACTTTTTGGATCAATTATAGGTACTTCTGCATCAAATTCTAATTCTTCTTTTAGTTTTTCAATTTTATCACGTCGTCCTAATAAAATTGGTTTGGCTATACCTTCTTCATAAACTATTTGAGCTGCTTTTAACACCACTAATTCATCAGCTTCAGCAAAGACTACACGTTTAGGTTCTAATTTAGCTCTGTTATGTAATAGTCTAACTAACTTATTATCGC
>CAYRVY010000587.1:0-1571 GCA_964427695.1 uncultured Flavobacteriaceae bacterium | reverse complement strand
TTTAGAGTTCTCTCGAACCTTGAATACAATGCCATCCATCCAAACAATTAGGTAGTCGCTCCTTATGAAGTGACTATTTCAAAATCAAATTTACATTAAAAAGTTTGAAATTTAAAAACGAAAATATTTTTTCAAGTTCAAGTTTTAACTTTTTCATCATTTTCTTTAAATTCCACCCTGTTGCTGCTAAAAAAGCATTGATTTGCGATGAATTTTTACCCTGTAGATAGTTTTGTCCCATTCTAAAATCTGTTTTTAAATGTCCTATAACTGGCTCAATGGCAGCTCTACGTTGAAATTTTTTTCGTTTTGCTCTTTTTTGGTATGCAGTATCTCGTTTTAAGGGTCTGTAATCTGGTGTCGATATAATAGTATTTCCTATTTGTTTTTGTCCTTTTCCACCTCTATCATAAACCACTTCTTTGGGTTGATAACCTATGGTTTCTTCCATTTGCTCTAACAATGGCTCAATTGTTTTGCTATCGTGTGGATTACCTGCAAAACTTTTAATTGCTGTAATTATTAATGTTTTTGATGTGGTGGTTAAACCTACTTTATTTCCAAATTCATATTGTTTATTTGCTTTCCCTTTTGCTATACAAGCTGTAAATGGTTTATAAATACTATAAATTTTATCTTTATCTGTTCTTTTTTGATGTAATACTTTTTGGTAAAGGTTAAAATCTTCTTTATAGTTTTCTAATTTATGTTCTGGTAGCACTCGTTTCAATTCTCTTAATAGGCGACCTGCAATGGTCTTTAATTTTCTATCTGCTTTTAAGGCTTTTTTTCTTCGTTTGTGGTGCTTCCTATTGTAAGTCTCTCTAACTAATTGTTTTGATATTCTTATATAAGTTTGTCTTTGTTTTATGTTTTCCTTCTTAGCAATCAGGTTACACTTATCAATAATTTTCTTTGCTAATTTTGCATCTGTTGGAAAGGTTGTATTATTCTCTGCCACTGTAGTATCTGATAAAACTTGTTTCTCTAAAGCGTCTTTGCCATGAATTTTTACTGAATATGCAAATATCTTTTCAATGCCTTTTTCGCCTATGCGATGCCTGAAATGAACAAAATCACTTGGGTCGCAAGGAAACTTATGCTCAAAATGTGACATACCGCAAAAATATTGCATATAAGGATCTCTGACCCAAGCCTCACAAAGTGTTTCGTCTCCTAAATTATAAATGCGTTTTAATAGCAAACTACCAACCATCAATCGGATTGGCATTGCTGGTTTACCTGTGTTTGAATATAAACAAGCAAACTCTTTTTCAAAATAATTCCAATCTATTTTGTCTGATAAAAGTATGAGCTCGTGCCTTAAATTTATAAAATCCATAAGCAATGGCCTAAACATATCTCGTTGTTTTTGATTTGATGATTTTCCTATCATATATTGCAAGGTTTTCATTACAATATACCTGTTTTCTTGCAATTTATGTCAATGAAATAGAAGATATTTTATATGTAATTTGTTGAAATACAAATGATTGATTTGTTGTTAAGGAGCGACTAGGTAGACTGGCTCTAAAGGTCTGTTTTGCCAAGCAATAATATCATTAGTTATG
>CAYRVY010000586.1:0-1574 GCA_964427695.1 uncultured Flavobacteriaceae bacterium | reverse complement strand
TTTCTTCCGATGTCTCTCATGGTAATGTTCAGGTTATTGAAAGTAACGAAACCACCCATTACTCTATTATTGACCAATTTGGCAATTCAGTTTCAGTCACTACAACCATAAATGGTGCTTATGGTTCTAAATTATATTGTTCGGATTTAGGCTTCTTTTTAAATAATGAAATGGACGACTTTAGCAGTAAGCCAGGTGTTCCAAATATGTTTGGATTAATTGGTGCAGAAGCCAATAGTATTGCTCCAGAAAAACGTATGCTAAGTTCTATGACACCAACTATTGTTGAAAGAGACGGCAAATTATTAATGAGCGTTGGCACTCCTGGAGGTTCAACGATTATCACTTCTGTGCTACAAACTATTTTAAATGTACACGAATATAATATGACGATGCAACAAGCAGTAAATGCGCCTCGTTTTCATCACCAATGGTTACCTGATGTTATCTTGTTCGAACCTAATTCGTTTCCGAAAGATATTATTGAACAATTACAATCTTTAGGTTATAACATAAACGAAGAAAATTCTCGTATAATTGGTAAAGTAGATGGTATTCTCGTTTTAGATAATGGTAAACTCGAAGGTGGAGCAGACAGACGTGGTGATGATACTGCGATTGGTTTTTAATTATCAAAAAAATGCTCTAAGTGCTTAATAATAATTGCCTAATCTATTTAAGAGTTAGTATATTTACATATAATGAAACTTAAAAAACCAATTAAAATAATTGCTGGACTTATCGTATTTATTACACTACCTAGTTTATTGTTTTTAGGGTTTCTCTATTTTAAATACAATGAAGATATTCCATATGGCAAACAAGGTGTTGAAGCCGAAACTTTAGCAGTTAAAATGTTGGATGCTTTAAATTTTGAAGCTTACAAAAAAACAAATTATATAGAATGGACGTTTAGAAATAAGCATCATTACAAATGGCAGAAAAACAAGAATATTTGCACAGTATATTGGGAAGATTACAAAGTAGTTTTACATCTCAATAATCCCGAAAACAGTAAAGTCTATGTTCATAATTTTTCTGTAAAAGGTGAAATAGAACAAGAATTGCTTGAAAAAGCAATAGCCCTTTTTAATAACGATTCTTTTTGGTTAGTAGCTCCTTATAAATTATTCGATCCTGGTGTAGAACGTAGTTTGGTAACTCTTGAAAATGGAGACGATGCTTTATTAGTAACATACACTTCTGGAGGTTCAACTCCAGGCGATTCTTACTTATGGATACTCAACGATAAAGGCAAACCTAAAAGTTTTAAAATGTGGACTTCTATATTGCCCTTACAAGGTGTTGAAGCCTCTTGGAGTGATTGGATTACAACCGAAAGTGGCGCACAACTCCCAACATTTCACAGGCTTTTATTTTTTGGCTTGGAAATGAGAAACGTTATAGGGAGGGAATAAAAAATTGTTGATGCATTGAATTTAATAACATCATAAGTTATCTTTTAGAGTAAAATGGCCATATCAAAATAGTTTTTACCAAAAAGAAATCATAGATTTTATCACTAGTGTCCGACTAAAGAATCAAGACTCCCGCAAATTTCGGGACAGGCTGCT
>CAYRVY010000585.1:0-1574 GCA_964427695.1 uncultured Flavobacteriaceae bacterium | reverse complement strand
TAAAGATTTTCGTTATTTCCAAATCTATATAGTGCCTCAAGTAAATAATGATTCCATTTACGGCTATCTAATTCACCAGCACTGTTACCTGATATAACTTCATACATTCCAAAAACTTCAAGTCCTCTGTATTTTACAAATGGGTTAAACATAATTGCAGTAAGTTGTTCTTCAAATCCAGGGTTATATCTACCTGATCTAAACTGACGGCTAGATCTAGCTTCTTCATTTTCAAGCACTAGATAATATCTGGATCCTGCTCTATCTCCATCATAAAGGTAAGTGCCTTTAGCTTGAGCCGTGTTGTATAATGATCCGGTAAATCTAAATCTCAAATCTTCATTGATTTGCTTATCATATCCTAACTTGGCAATAATAGATGGAGATGTTGTTTTTGGGTTGGTTACTGCTTGATTCAGTTTACCATTTGTAACACCCAGCATCCCTAACCAACCATTTTTCTTAATATACACTTCTGCACCAACTTCCGTTGTAAAAGCATCCAAAATAGTATTTCCTACAAATGGATTATAAATCGCAGAAGAGTTGTCTGATCTTCTAAAATGTGTGTCTCCATAGTTCACTTCCATATGTCCTATTTTAATGGTAACAACTTTCATTAACTCATTCAAGAAACCTTTTTCTATAAAGTTAAAATTGTCTATCTGAAAATAACCTCCTTTAACATAAGTGTCAGTATGGTGTCTTGATGAAAGATATGTACGCAAATGCATACGTAAACCATCGGCTAGAGCTACATCCAAATCTAAATTGGCTGTGGCTAAATTAAAATTGTTGCCAATTTCCATAAGTGGAATATCAGATCCAGTGGAGTGATTCAACGCCTGAAATTGTAAGGCAAAGGAACCTCCTACACGAACCTTAACACCATCAAAAGCATGTATTACTACACTATCCTTTGGCGACTCAAAGACGTTAACCCCATCTTTGCTTGGTTCTTTATAATTATTTAAGCTGCGTTTATTTTGGCTGTAAATCATCCCGACTACAAGCAATAAACTAATTACGATTAATTTTTTTAATAAAGTTTTCATGATTATATATAGTTTAAATTAAATTCAATTGTTATATTATTTCCTGTTTTTATGGTACCTAAAAGTGCCTTAGGTGGTTTTACATCAAAGTCAGACATTTTAAATGCTTTTTCACCTTTAATACTAATCTTATCATCTTTTAAAACTATCTCTACTACTATTTCTATAAGATTGGTTTTTCCGGCTATGGTAAGTGTCCCATTTAATACAGCTGAATAAGTGTTATCTGTTTTTAGTTTTATCTCTTTAATATTTTTAAACTGATAGTTGATATTTGGATATTCTTCAGACCTCAACGCTTTATAACATTTTTTGTCCATTATTTTATTTCCGCTTATTAGCGTCTTAACACCAACATTTATATTAATACCTTTAATGTCTAAGTTTTCATCATTTGTTTTATTAATTATTATAGTTCCATTAAAAATATTAGAAATCATTTCCCAGTCATGTAAAGAAGAAGTTCCTTTAATTATAAATGTAGAGTTGAATGTATCTAATGTCAATTCATATTTAGAG
>CAYRVY010000584.1:0-1577 GCA_964427695.1 uncultured Flavobacteriaceae bacterium | reverse complement strand
AATACCAATACCTGTTCCAATAAATAGCATTGCACTGAGTTTAGACATAGGATCGATTGATCCACTGCCTACTGAAATAAATAGCTTTGAAGGAATGCTTTATAAAAAAGATTGGCAGGGATTTATCTTTTTTAATGATTCTAGTCCAAAATCAAGGCAAAGATTTACTATTGGACACGAATTAGGTCATTGGATGATTCCATCGCATTTAACTGGAGATACTCTTTCGTGTACGAAACAACAAACTTCATCATTTACAACCATTGGAAAGAATATACCTAAAGAAGTCAGAATAGAAATTGAGGCTAATCACTTCTCAGCTCAATTACTTATGCCAAGTTTAGAGTTTAAAAGAGAGATTAATCAGTTTGAACCTGACCTACGAGCTATTTTTATAATTGCACAAAAATATAACGTAAGTATGGCTGCATGTTGTGTACGGTTCAAAGACTTATCTGATTACTGTTGTGCGATAATTCATACTCATAACTTTGAAATTAAAAGGGTTTTAAAAACAAAAGGATTTCCTAGTTTGGAACGAAACTTTAAAACAGGAAATTATATTAGCCCTAAGAGTATTTCAGCTAAATCATCAATGACTACAGAGCTGTTACCCACTGATTGGAAAAATTGGTTACAAAGTCCTAATAGTGATAGAACAGAATTATATGAGCAAGTCTTTCAACAAAATGATGGATATCGAGTTACATTGTTATATTTAGATGATAGATATGAATTAGACGAAGATGATTTAGAGATTGAACGTTTATCTACATGGAACCCAAAATTTAAAAGCAGATAATCTATTTAACATGTTGGACGAATAAAAACTTTACTTGTTAGCTTGTTTCACGTATTCTTAATGTCAGATACCGCTTCGCCTCTGTCAATATTTTTGACACATATATATCAATAAACCGATATATTGCCTACTAAGCGGTTTTTTTTCGTCTGGAGAAAAGTACCTTGTTGGTCCCATACAGCAAAAGCTATCTAACATTAGATCAACAAATTGCAAAACTTAAAGCAAATGGATTGATCATTCATAATGAAAGTTACGCCAAAAAATGTTTAATTGGTTACAACTATTATCGACTTAGTGCTTATTGGCATTTGTTCAGACAGCGAGATCCAAATGATATTACTAAAAAGTTAGGAATATTCGAGCAAGGTCATACATTTGAAGAAGTAATACAGATTTACGAGTTCGACTATCAATTACGGAGGCTTATTTTTGAAGCAATTACAGATATAGAAACATTTCTAAGAACTCAGATCGCCTACCATATACCAAGTATCAACAATGATGCCTTTGCTATGTATGATCAAACATTGTTCTATAGACGACCACGTAGAAATATTAAGGGCCTCAATTACAATCAATTGATGATTGATATAAACTCTGAAATATCACGTGCTAAAGATGAAGATTTTATTAGCCACTTTAAGAATACTTATAGTGATTATCCAAAAATACCATTTTGGGTACTTACAGAAATTATAAGTTTCGGTACTTTAAGAAAGATTTATAAACACCTTAAATCATCACATAAGCATTTAATAAGTAATAGAGAGGT
>CAYRVY010000583.1:0-1577 GCA_964427695.1 uncultured Flavobacteriaceae bacterium | reverse complement strand
TTCTTATCAATTATTATTTTGGCAAGAATCTCACGAAGGATTTCAGAAGTTCCACCTCCAATTGGTCCTAAACGACTATCGCGTAATAATCGTGCCATTGGATAGTCTTCCATATAACCATAACCTCCTAAAAATTGTAAGCATTGATATATCACTTTATCTGCCATTTTTGTTGATCGAAGTTTCGATATGGTCGCTTCTTTTACAACATACTCTCCTTTATTTAATCTGTGTGCTACAGTATAGTTGTATTCTTTACATAGTTCCATATCACTATATAAATCGACATAAGTATGCCTTAATGCCTGATATTGGTCAATACTTTTGCCAAAGGTTTTTCTCTCAGACATATATTGTAATGCATATTCTAAAGCATACTCTGCTCTTGCGTGTGCATTAACTCCCATAACCAAACGCTCCATAGCAAAATGCTGCATAATATATGGGAAGCCTTTACCTTCTTCTCCCATAAGATTACTAATTGGCACTTTAACATTATCGAAAGCAATTTCGGCAGTATCAGACGCTCTCCAACCAAGTTTTTCTAATTTTGTAGCTGAAACTCCTTGTGTGTCTTTATCTATAATAAACATGCTAATTCCTTTATTACCAAGTTCTGGGTTTGTTTTTGCAGCAACAACCATATAGTCGCAATACAAACCATTTGTTATAAAGGTTTTTGAACCATTTAGAATATAATTTTCCCCTTGTTTTATTGCTGTTGTACGCATACCTGCTACATCACTTCCTCCAAAAGGTTCTGTAATACATAGACATCCTATTTTTTTTCCTGTAATGCTTGGTGTTAAATAATGTTCTTTAATATCGTGGTTTCCTTCTTTATTAATATGCGTCATCGCTAA
Source organism: uncultured Flavobacteriaceae bacterium (assembly GCA_964427695.1). GTDB lineage: Bacteria > Bacteroidota > Bacteroidia > Flavobacteriales > Flavobacteriaceae > PRS1. The sequence goes on along the minus strand of CAYRVY010000583.1, from coordinate 714 downwards.
ATAACAATGTGCCCAAATGGCTGCTGCAAATCCTCCAGAATTAATTTTCTGTAATTCTTCTAATAGAATAACTGTATAGAAAAGATCGAGGTCTAATCCTCCATATTCTTCAGGATAAGCCAAGCCAAAGTATCCCATTTCTCCAAATTTCTTCCAAATGAATCGATCAATCGTTCCAGTTTCTTCCCATTTATCAATATGTGGAACGACTTCTTTTTTCAGGAAATCCTGAAGGCTTTTTCTAAAAAGTTGATGCTCTTCGTTGAAGTACATACTATTCATATTTTATAAGTTTTAAGTGCCTAACACTAATTCTCGTTCAAAACTACTACTTAAAATTTGTTCTTTTTCCTTTATACTTCATCATAAAAACAAACCGTAACTCTGGCTATGCTTTATTTTTCTTTCTTCGTCTAAAGAAAAAATATCTGTGTTTTAATGTAGCATTTCTGAACGAGAATTAGTATAAAGGTTTAAGTGCCTAAAGTTTTATTCAACTTTAAGTACTCACAACTTTATCATACTTTAAGTACTTTATTCAAGTGTCAAATATAATTTAATTATCTCAATTTTATTTACTGGAAAGTCTTTAACTTTTTTTAAATCTTCAAACGATTTGTAACCTTCTCTTAATGTTCTTTGTTCAATAATTTCGTAAGCTAATTCGTAATCTATATGCTGAATTGTTACCAATTGATCTCTGTTTACATTATT
>CAYRVY010000582.1:0-1579 GCA_964427695.1 uncultured Flavobacteriaceae bacterium | reverse complement strand
GATAATTTTATTGGTAAACTTGTGCAGTATTTAGCTTCAAATAAAAAAAGAAGTCGCCTAAATTTAGATTATGAAACCTTTTATAATGAAATTAAAGATATAATAATAACTGCTCAGTTTTTTAATAAAAACTATGAATTCGATAACAAAGCATCTTTAACTATAACACTAAAAAATTTAAATTCTGGTGACACAACAACCTTGCCTTTTATGCTTAAAAATAATTCTTATCAAGTAAACTTAAGCAATTTTTCACCTTCAAAATATGACTTTACAGTTAGTGTAAATAATGGTGAACTAAAACAATCTGGGCATTTAAATATTTTAGATTATAATGTGGAGCAGCAATTTTTAAATGCCAATGTAACAAAGTTACAACAAGTGGCGACTAATAGTAAAGGAGTAAGTTATTTTATTGCCAATACCAGCTCACTTATTAATGATTTAAATTCGGATTCTAGATTTACAATTATGCAAAAAAATAGTAAAAATGTTGTATCTTTGATTGATTTTAAACACCTATTATCACTTATAGTATTGAGCCTTTCTATAGAGTGGTTTTTAAGAAAATATAATGGGCTCATTTAACCAAAATAAATAAAATAACAATGGAAAAATTACCAAAAATTGCATTACCTGTAATCATTTTTTTTATAGTCGTAATCGTATTAATTTCTAAATCTGCCGTAACCATAGATTCTGGTCAGGCAGGCGTATTGTACAAAACCTTTGGTGGTGGAGTCGTAACAGATGAGCCAGCTATGGGAGAAGGATTTCATATTGTAGCACCTTGGAATAAAGTTTACATTTATGAAGTAAGACAGCAAGAAATTTTTGAAACTTTACAAGTGTTATCTTCTAATGGTTTAGAAATTAGACTTGAAGCATCTGCATGGTTTCAACCAGATTTTGCTACTTTAGGAAAACTGCACCAAGAAAAGGGACAAAGCTATGTGGCAAGAGTATTACAGCCAGCTATTCGTAGTGCTGCAAGAAGTGTAGTAGGACGTTATACGCCAGAACAATTATACTCTAGTAAACGAGATGTCATTCAAGAAGAAATATATGAAGAAACCAGAAAGATTGTTATAAGTCAATTTATTCAACTCAATGAAGTATTAGTTAGAGATGTAACTCTACCTCCTACAATTAAAGATGCAATTGAGCGTAAATTAAAGCAAGAACAAGAATCATTAGAATACGAATTTAGATTAGTTACTGCTGCAAAAGAAGCAGAAAAAGTAATTATTGATGCTAGAGGTAAGGCAGAAGCCAATAGAATTTTAAGTGCATCACTTACAGATAAGATTCTTCAAGACAAAGGTATTGAGGCAACGCTAAAACTTGCTGAATCTCCAAATAGCAAAGTAGTTATTATTGGTTCAGGAGATACTGGAATGCCAATTATTTTAGGAAATCAGTAAATTTGTATATCTATAATTATATAATTTAGAAATCAATGCAAAAAAAATTTGGAATTGTAAAATTAAATTTCAAATATTTGCACAGACAAAACAAAAATGGATTTTATTCAATTACATCATCATCATTTTCATAATTGCACTCAAGCGATCTGAAA
>CAYRVY010000581.1:0-1581 GCA_964427695.1 uncultured Flavobacteriaceae bacterium | reverse complement strand
TTAATTATACTGTCATTACCACCATAAGTTAATGTTGGAGCATTTAAATAAGTCTCTGTGTTAAAATTAGATTCAGCTGAAACACCAGTTAAGTGACTACCCTTTTCTAAATACCCAGCTTTTTGTAAACCAAGTTCGTTTACTCTATCTGTTCTCCATTGCGAAAATTCTACTGCTTGAATCCAGCTAACTCCAACTACAGGATATTCGGCATAAGCTGGATGACGCAGATATTGGTTTGTCATCATTTCATTATATCCCAAACGATTTCTCCAAACTAATGTGTCTGGAAGGACTCCATCATAAATGGCTTTAAAATTTGGGTTATTTGAAGGATAAACACGTTTTATCCAATCTAAATATTCTAAATACATTATATTGGTAACTTCGGTTTCGTCCATATAAAAAGACTGAACATGCTGCTGATTTGGAGTGTTATTCCAATCACGCATTGGGTCGTCTTGTACTCTTCCTTTTGTAAAAGTACCACCTTCTATAAAGACTAATCCAGGAGCGGTTTCTTGTTCTTTAAATTGAGTATTGTATTGAAAACCGCCTTCTTTGGCATTAATTTTCCATCCAGTAGCTCTAGAACTATTTTTAGAAACAGATGATTTTTTACAACTAAATGTAGATAAAGAAAGTGCCATAACTAACATTATTCCTAGTGGTGCAAAGTTTTTCATATTGATACTTTTTTAGGTACGTAGATTAAATTTTTGGTGCTGCAATATAGTAATTAAAGCTAATAAAGCAATTTTTTTTTATTAAAAAACACAAAAAAATGTGCATTTCACCCTATTTTTCGTACAGAACAACGGATTTTTAGACATTTTTATGTCGGATTTTGTCTTTCTAAAACGTATATTTTCATGATTTATTATTGTAAATTTGACTAAATTTAAAATGGTTAAAATATCCTCTTATTTTCAACGTTTTATAATGATATGAAAAAAAATATTTTCACTTTATCTTTTTTAATCTTTAGTTTTAGTTATTCTCAACAAAAAAGTTTTAAAATTGAATGGAGTGGCACACAAACCTTATCGACATCTTCTTCCTCAATAGAAATCCCTTCATTTAATAAAGAGAATTTTAATTACAGTTATGAAAATGGATTAAAATTTATTGCTCAATGGGAACTTAATGGATTAATTAATGAAGAATCTATAGTTATTACTAATATTTCATACGCTTCTATATCATTAAACGAATTAAAAGATATAAATCTTAAAACCATTCCCAATACTGTCTATATAAAACTTAATAATTCTATTGCAAGGGGTAAAAATTCAGCATTAATAGAGGTTTCTCCAATAATTAAGGAAAATGGACACTATAAGAGAGTTATTGCTTTTACGGTTTCTTATAATAATGTACTGGCTAATAGATTAACATTTAGAACGAATGTTATAACGAACTCGGTATTAAGTCAAGGTGAATGGTACAAGTTTTATGTGGATACAACTGGAGTTTTTAAGCTTACAAAAAGCTTTTTAAATAGTCTTGGAATAAATACAAATAGCGTTGACCCAAGAAGAATTAAAATTTATGGACATGGTGGTAGTATGCTACCACTTG
>CAYRVY010000580.1:0-1582 GCA_964427695.1 uncultured Flavobacteriaceae bacterium | reverse complement strand
GTATTAAAATTCAAATTAGTGGTCGTTTAAATGGTGCTGAAATGGCACGTAGCGAACATTATAAAGACGGAAGAATTCCTTTATCTACATTTAGAGCCGATATAGATTATGCTTTAGTCGAAGCGCATACTACTTATGGTAGATTGGGTATTAAAGTATGGATTATGAAAGGTGAAGTATACGGTAAAAGAGAGCTTTCTCCGCTTGTTGGTTTATCTAAAAAGCAAGGAAAAGGTGGACGTGGTGGCCATAGAAATACTAATAACAAATCACGTCGTAGAAAGTAATTTTTTAAATTTAAAGAAAAATGTTACAACCTAAAAGAACAAAATTTCGTAAACAACAGAAAGGACGCATGAAGGGTAACTCTGGAAGAGGACATCGACTGTCTAACGGAATGTTTGGTATAAAATCATTAGACTCAAAGTTTATCACTTCACGTCAAATAGAAGCTGCACGTATTGCTGCTACACGTTACATGAAAAGAGAAGGTTCGATATGGATTAAAATATTTCCAGACAAACCAATAACAAAGAAACCTCTTGAAGTACGTATGGGTAAAGGTAAAGGTGCTGTTGAATATTGGGCAGCTGTTGTTAAACCAGGAAGAATTTTATTTGAAGTTGGAGGAGTGCCAATAGAAGTTGCTAAAGAAGCATTACGTCTGGCTGCACAAAAGCTTCCAGTAAGAACTAAATTCGTTATCGCTAGAGATTTCGAAGCTTAATAAAAAGAATGTTATGAAACAATCAGAAGTTAAAGAGCTATCTGTAAACGAGTTACAAGAAAAACTTGGAGAAACTACACAGAGTTATACAGATCTAAAAATGGCTCATGCGATATCACCTCTTGAAAATCCAATTCAGTTACGTGGTTTAAGACGTACAGTAGCTAGAATTGCAACTGAGATAACTAATAGAGAAATAGAACAATAGTATTCTGCTGAAAAGATGGAAAAAAGAAACTTAAGAAAAGAACGTATAGGAGTTGTTACAAGTAATAAAATGCAGAAATCCATTGTGGTTGCTGAAGTTAAGAAAGTAAAACACCCTATGTACGGAAAGTTCGTGTTAAAAACGAAAAAATATGTTGCACACGACGAAGCAAACGACTGCAACGAAGGAGATACTGTTAGAATCATGGAAACAAGACCTTTAAGTAAATCTAAATGTTGGAGATTAGTAGAAGTAATTGAAAGAGCTAAATAATTATGGTACAACAAGAATCAAGATTAAAAGTAGCAGATAATACAGGAGCAAAAGAAGTGTTAACTATTCGTGTTCTTGGCGGTACTAAAAGAAGATATGCTTCTTTAGGCGATAAGATTGTAGTTACTGTAAAAGAAGCTACTCCCAATAGTGGTATTAAAAAAGGATCTGTAGCAACAGCAGTTGTAATTCGCACTAAAAAAGAAGTTAGACGACCAGATGGTTCATATATTAGATTTGATGATAATGCATGTGTCCTTTTAAATCCAACAGGAGAAATGACAGGTACACGTGTGTTTGGACCAGTAGCTAGAGAACTTCGTGATAAACAATTCATGAAAATTGTATCATTAGCACCAGAGGTGCTTTAATAC
>CAYRVY010000579.1:0-1582 GCA_964427695.1 uncultured Flavobacteriaceae bacterium | reverse complement strand
TCACGAAGGTCAGACAGTAAAGGTCGTTTGCTACCACCACGAGTTTCTACAGCACGAGATAATTGCGATAAGGCAATTACAGGAATACTCAACTCTTTTGCTAAAGCTTTAAGGTTTCGCGAAATTGTAGAAATTTCTTGTTCCCTGTTTCCGCCTTTCATTCCTCCACCAGCAGTCATTAATTGCAAATAATCTACAATAATCAATTTAATACCATGTTGCGATGATAAACGTCTTGCTTTTGCTCTTAAATCGAAAATAGAAAGTGATGGTGAATCGTCAATAAATAAAGGTGCTTTTTCAAGGGCTTTTACTTTTACATTTAGTTGTTCCCACTCGTGTTTTTCTAATCGTCCTGTTCTTAATTTCTGGGAAGACAATCCAGTTTCGGAAGAAATAAGCCTAGTAATTAGTTGTATCGATGACATTTCTAAAGAGAAAAATGCTACAGGAATATTTTTATTTACTGCAATATTTCTTGCCATAGACAAGGTTAATGCAGTTTTTCCCATACCTGGACGTGCAGCAATAATAATTAAATCACTTTCCTGCCAACCCGAGGTTAATTTATCCAACTTATCAAAACCTGATGGAATACCACTCATACCTTCTTTATTAGAAATATCTTCAATCTTCTTTTTTGCCTGAATAACTAGTTCTTGTGCTGTTTCAGAAGATTTCTTGATATTACCTTGAGTAACTTCGTATAATTTTGCTTCTGCGTTATCTAAAAGATCGAAAACATCTTTGGTTTCATCATAAGAATCTTCAATGATTTCGTTTGAAATTTTTATTAAGCTACGTTGAATATATTTCTGTAAAATAATACGTGCATGAAACTCTATATGTGCCGAAGAAGATACTTTTTGAGTTAAAGAAATTAAATAAAAATCGCCACCTGAGACATCTAATCTGCTATCCTTCTTAAGTTGGCTGGAAACAGTTAATAAGTCGATAGGTTCGCTACTTTCGAATAATTTAAAAATAGCTTGAAAAATATATTGATGTGATTCTTTATAGAATGCTTCGGGACTTAAAATATCTATTACCTCATCAACCCCTTTTTTATCAATCATCATTGCTCCAAGCACAACTTCTTCTAAATCAAGTGCTTGTGGAGGTATTTTTCCTTTTTCAAGATTTATAATAGTACTTTTATCTACTTTGAAGCCTTGTACTTGATTGGGTTGATTCATGAAAACAAATGTAAAAAAATTGTCAAGATAATTGTGAAATTTAAGATACTGCGTTATTAACCGAAAGTTAACAATTTAACTGTTAATAAGTTAAAAATATTGTTAATAATAGTAAAAAAATCAAATAAAAAAATTTGAAAAATTTTTAATATGTGATTAATAAAGGATTAGGTACTAAACACTCCCATTTGAGAATATTTATCCATACGCTTTTTAACCAATTCTTTTGGTGATAAGTTTTTAAATTCGCTAAAAGCATTAACAATTGCAGCACTAACTATAATAAACATTTTTTCTCTATCTCTTTGTGCTCCACCAAGTGGTTCTTTAATTATTTTATCTACCAGTTTCATTTTCTTCATATCCTTTGCTGTAAGCTTTAAAGA
>CAYRVY010000578.1:0-1584 GCA_964427695.1 uncultured Flavobacteriaceae bacterium | reverse complement strand
GTGAGTTTTGATAAGGAATATCCAAACAATAAAGTACCGTCTTTTAAAGCGAGTAACGGATTGGCACTTGTAATGTTTAACCTTGATTCAAATTCTGGATACAAGGTTACCTGTCCATTTTCGAGTCTGATTTTTACTAAATTTTTATTGACTGTAAATAGTGCAGTTTTATTTTCATTAAACACAAAAAAGCGAGAAGCAAATAAAGCATCTCCAGAAGTTTTTAAATTGGTTTTTAAATTAATTTCGAAATAATTCCCTAAAGTATCTATTCCTAATAATTTATTCTCACTTTCACACATGGTAATGATACTTCCATCGGTGGTTTCAAAAATACTTCTGGTAGTATTTCCCCATCCTTCATTTTTAGATTTAAACAGTTGACTAAATAATTGTTCCTTAATTCTAATTTTAAACAAGCCATTATCTGTTGCAACCCAAAGTAGCTTATTGGAGTCTTGAAATAGATCATTAATCCTAGAATAATCAAACCTCTTTTTTAATTCATGTTTAAAATTTTGAATATTTCCTTTGCTATCAATTCGATAAAGGTCTTCTCTACCTGCAAACCATAAGTCGCCTTGAGCATCTTCTATAGCATGATAAATTACTTCAGGAACATCTAAAAATCGATTAAAAGATTGTGTGGTTTTATTATATTTTATAACACCTCCTTTTCCTTTTACAAAATAATAATGGTTGTTTTTTTTATCAAAAAAAGATTGTCCAAAAAACATTTCATCTCCATACCAATTAAAACTACTAATTTTTTGTTCGTTTAGAAGATCTCCATTTTCTGAGTATTTTAAAACACCTTTTAAAATAGTTCCCCAATAAACATTGTTACTGTTATCGGTTGTGAGGTTAGTAAATTCTCTACTTCCTCGTTTTACTTCAGCAAATATTTTAAAGGTATCTACACCGTCAAATTTTTGAAGGTATTGTTTTGCATTACCTTCAGCAGCATTCCAATAATCATCGGTTACAATCCAAATTTGTTCCTTTTTATCTTTGTATATAAAAAGCACATCACCTTTTATTTCGTTATTTTTTGTGAAACTTGTGATACTATCTGTTTCTAAATTCAGCTTATAAATCTTCTCATTGGCAACATACCATAGCTCATTGGTACTATTGACCAACTTTATTCCTGATGTAATCTTATCGTTTTCAATAAAATGAGGATTGTTTTTGTTGCTATTATAAACCTTAAAAGTATAACCATCGTACCTGTTTAGCCCTTGCTGGGTTCCAAACCACATTAATCCAAGTGTGTCTTGTGCAATGGCTCGTACATCTCTAAAAGTAAGCCCTTGTTCTGTAGTAAGCACCTCTATTTGTGGTATGTTTTGAGAAGATACCAATGAGGTAACCAACATTAGAATCAATATACAGCACAGAGAAAATATAGTAACTTTTCGCCTCAAAAGTTTTGGGTTAGTTAATAATGGTAAGCAAACACTTCAAATATACAAAAACTTAATAGCATCAATATCACATTAATATGTGGTTGACAACTCTATAATCTTAGCATACTTTAGCATAAAATCTATTATTAGATAACCATTAAAAAGAAAAATAGCA
>CAYRVY010000577.1:0-1584 GCA_964427695.1 uncultured Flavobacteriaceae bacterium | reverse complement strand
TTTAAAATGATTTGAAAGATGATTTGTCCAGACGATGAATAATGCGGGTTAAACTCCCCTTCCGTTAATTGAAACATATAACTTTTAGGGAATTTCTCAATGTTATTTTTTACAGCTTCATTAATACGCTTCGTTTCTACCCCATATAAACTAGCAACATCAGCATCTGAAATTACTTTTTGTGCTCTTATTTCAACGATTGAAGCCTTTATTTTTTCCAAATTAATGTTGTCCATAACAAATTATTTTGAACCTTACTTTTTATAACTACTTTTATTCTAATGGGTATCTACATTTCAGCATATATCTACTCCAAATAACAAAATACGTAATAAAGCTCTACACTATCATCCCACCAGCAACTGTTTCATTAGTCGTGTCATCCACAAGAATAATACTCCCTGTGGTTCTGTTTTCTCGATAAGAATCAACCATTAACGGCTTTGTAGTTCTAATTTTTACCTTGCAAATATCGTTCATATTTAAAGTTTTATCATGATGATTTCGTCCTAATGACTTAATATCAATTTTATATACCACTTCTTTAATCATTGCTTTTTGTTTGTTAGACGTATGCTTGATAGTATATTCTGTCTTTGGATTTGCAGAACTGGTATTCAACCAACATAACATAACTTCTATATCTTGAGATGCTTCCGGTTGATTATTCGATCGCACAATCATATCGCCACGACTTATATCAATATCGTCCTTAAGCGTTATAGACACAGACATTGGAGCATGTGCCTCCTCCAGCTCTTTCTCAAATACATCTATGCTCTTAATTTTTGACGTAAAACCTGATGGCATCACTGTAATTTCGTCTCCTTTTCTAAAAACTCCACTTGCAATTCTCCCTGCATATCCTCTATAATCTCTATGTGTGCTACTTTGAGGTCTTAACACTGTTTGTACAGGAAAACGCGCATCCACTTTATTAATATCGCTACTAATATACATGGTCTCTAAAGTGTGCAATAATGGAGCGCCTTGATACCAATCCATGTTTTTAGAACGGTTTACAACATTGTCTCCATTTAATGCACTAATAGGTATAAATCGTATGTCTTTTACCAATAATTTTGATGAAAAGTCTTCAAATTTATTAACAACTTTATTAAATGCCTTTTCAGAATATTCTACTAAATCCATTTTGTTTACGCAAATAATAATATGTGGGATTTGCAATAATGAGGCTATAAAGGCATGTCTTTTAGTTTGCTCAACAACACTATGTCTAACATCAACCAAAATAATGGCAACATTAGCAGTTGAAGCTCCAGTTATCATATTACGAGTATATTGAATATGCCCAGGTGTGTCTGCAATAATAAACTTGCGCTTTGGTGTTGTAAAGTATCTGTAAGCTACATCAATTGTAATCCCTTGTTCACGTTCGTCGCGTAATCCGTCTGTAAATAAGGCCAAATCAATTCCTTTATGTCTTTTCCTTTTACTTGTTGCTTCAATAGCTAGTAATTGATCTTCAAATATGGATTTTGAATCGTATAATAAGCGTCCTATCAACGTACTTTTACCATCATCTACACTTCCGGCTGTGGTAAATCGTAATAGTTGATTGTT
>CAYRVY010000576.1:0-1588 GCA_964427695.1 uncultured Flavobacteriaceae bacterium | reverse complement strand
ATATAAGCTAAACCACCAAATAAAATTCCTAAAAAATAGATATTAAGAGATAACTTTATATTAAACAGATTGCTAAATGATCGTCCTACGAAATACAGTATGAGCATATTAATAAAAAGATGCCATAAATCTACATGAGCAAATCCATAAGTAAAAATTGACCATATTTTAAAAATAAACTCTGAAAAATCTTTTGGTAAGGATAGCCATTTTAAACTGTTATCTCTATCTATACCTTGTGTTTGGAATACTAACCAACCTATAACATACACTACTATATTAAGTGCAATAATTTTCTCAAAAACAGTTAAACGCTTTAGTTTATCTTTTATATCGTAATTAAGTGATGTCATTTTTTCTCTTTGTTTTTTGAAAGAAATGAATTTTCAGAACTTACCTTAATTCCAGCGGTATTTATCAAACTGGTCTTTTTTCCAAAAGTACATGATTATAAATCCTGTTAGTGCACCTCCAAGATGTGCTATATAAGCTGTGTTGTTTGGGCTGAAAAAAGATTGACCAGTAATAGCCGAAATTAAATCTAAAATAATTATCCCAGGAATAAAATATTTTGCTTTTATAGGAATCGGTAAAAATATAAGCATCAATTTAGATTCAGGAAACAACATTCCAAAAGCAACTAAAACTCCCATAATAGCACCAGACGCTCCTACCATTGAAGAATTAAATACACCAAGAAAGTTTCTCAATTCATCTGCACCAAGAAATGCTTCCCAACCTGTATTATACTTACCCTCGTTTAAGGTATTCAAAATTGTTGCTTGATCCAAACCATTAGTTATTAAGACATCCATTCCAGAATAAAACTTAAAATAATAGTAACCTAATTGCAGTAAAGCAGCTCCGAGACCAGCCGAAATATAAAAAAATATAAATTTCTTTTTTCCAAAGACCTGCTCTACTGCTGTACCAAACATCCACAGTGCAAACATATTAAATAGAATATGAGAAAATCCACCATGCATAAACATATGTGTAATAATTTGCCATGGTTGGAAAACATCATTTTTAGGGAAGTATAATGCAAACAAATTATAAAACAATTGACCATTCCCAATAGCCATTGTACCAACAAACATCAATACATTAATGATTAATAAATGCTTTACTGTATCTGTAATTCCTCTCATTTTTATTTAAATTTTTTATCTAAATCATCAACACCTATTATAATAAATGTTAGTCTGTTAGCTGGCGAAACACTTGCTTCTTTACAAGCAAATAAACTATTTACTAAATTCTCTTGCTCTTCGATAGATAATCTTTGTCCTGTTTTAATCGCCAAACTTTTTGCTAAAGATTTTGCTAATAAATCGGTTTGACTAAAATTACTGTCTGGCACTTCATTTTCTACATCATTAATTAATTGTTCTAAAACTAAAGACACATTAGTCTCGCAAACGCTTACAGGAATTCCGGATAACTCAACAATACTATCTTTAAACTTTGAAAACACAAATCCAGTTTGTTCCAATTGTTCTTTAAGACTTTGCAAAATAGCAATTTCAGTATTTGAAAACTCCAAACTTAAAGGGAACAATAACTGTTGGCTTATAGCTTCTTTAAC
>CAYRVY010000575.1:0-1593 GCA_964427695.1 uncultured Flavobacteriaceae bacterium | reverse complement strand
TTTTCCAGAAATAATTGTGCCGAAAGCATTAGCCATTGGACCAAAAATTCAAGATACTTTTGGGAAGGCTTATGCAAAAGGTGTGAGTATTGCATTTGGTACAGATGCTGGTGTTTTTGACCATGGCGAAAACGGAAAGGAATTTGCATATATGGTCGAAGCTGGAATGCCAGCAATGGAAACTATACAATCGGCTACAATTACAAATGCTAAAGTTTTAGAATTAGATAATTTAGGACAAATAGCTGTTGGATTTCTTGCTGATATTGTGGCTACAGATGAGGATCCAACTCAAAACATTCACACTATGGAAACTATTGTTTTTGTAATGAAAGAAGGGAAGGTTTATAAGCAATAAAATAATGTCATATTGAGCGTAGTCGAAATATCTCAAAGATTCTTCACTTTTAGCCTGTCTTGAGCGACAGTCGAAAGATTCAGAATGACAACTATAATATTTTTCTATTTCTTTTTACGATATATAAAACTTGCTACAATAATCATAATCATTCCAGTGGTTACTGATAGATCTGCCAAATTAAAAATGCCTGTTCTAAAGACACCTCCTAAATCAATAAAGAAGAAATCAGTTACAGAGCCATAGCGGATTCTATCAAAAACATTTGCAATACCACCTCCAAGGATACAAGAAAAACCAATGAGCGATAGCTTGTCGATAGTTTTATCTTTAAAAACATAACGCAATACAAATCCTAACACTATAATAGGCAATATATTGAGTAAAACTATTTTTAAAGTTGGATTTAATTCACTTCCCATTCCTAAAAAAGCGCCTGAGTTTTCCACATTATGAAGTGTAAAATAATCACTAAAGATTTGTTCTCTGCTTTTGGGCATAACATTTGCCCTAACCCAAAACTTGGATATCTGGTCGATAGCAATGTTAAATACAATGAGTGCAATAATAAAAATGGAACGACGTGATAATTTCATATTAAGTTTGGGTTTTAAAAATGGCTGAAGTTGTTTCTACTTCTCTGTTAATTTTTTTTACTAAACCTTGTAAAATTTTACCTGGACCAACTTCTGTAAAATGTGTTGCACCATCTAAAATCATTTGCTGAACCGTTTGAGACCAACGTACAGGAGAAGTTAATTGCGAAATTAAATTTGCTTTCATATCTGTTTCGTCTGTAACAGCATTTGCAGTTACGTTTTGATAAATAGGACAATTTGGTTTGCCAAACCTTGTGTTTTCAATAGCAGCTGCTAATTTTTCTCTTGCAGGCTCCATTAATGGCGAGTGGAATGCACCACCAACAGGAAGCACTAAAGCACGACGAGCACCTTCTTCTTTTAGAGTTTCGCAGGCTCTATTAATAGCATCAATATCACCAGAAATCACGAGTTGTCCTGGACAATTATAATTTGCAGCTACTACAACGCCTTCTGTTTCAGCACAAATTTTTTCAACGATAGCATCGTCTAAACCTAATACAGCAGCCATTGTACTTGGCTGTATTTCACAAGCTTTTTGCATCGCTTTGGCACGTTGTGATACGAGTTTTAAAGCATCCTCAAAATTTAAAGCTTCATTTGCTACTAAAGCAGAGAACTCACCAAGTGAATGTC
>CAYRVY010000574.1:0-1595 GCA_964427695.1 uncultured Flavobacteriaceae bacterium | reverse complement strand
TCCTCAATAGAATATCCATACATATTGGTAAATTCCGGATTTATAAATGTTATAATCCCTTCTTTATCGGTCATAAATATTACATCTTTAGAATTCTGTAGTGCAGCACGTAAAACATGTAATTTCTCTTCTGTCTTTTTACGATTGGTAATATCGTTAATAGTTCCTGTTATTGTTATCAGCTCGCCAATTTCATCAAATTCAAGTTTTCCTAAAGCATGTACCCAGCGTTTTTGTTCATTGTTTATTGTTTTAATGCGAAATTCTTTATCGAAAAACTTATGATCTCTCATTACATTTTTTACCATATAGTTTTGCATCATAATTTTATCTTTTGGATGGATAACAGCAAACCAACTTGATAAAACTTTATCGTATTCTTTATCAATACCAAATATAGAGTCCAAAATAGGTGAACTTTTCCAAAGACCTGTTTTAACATAAAAAACAAAAGTACCTGTGTTAGCAATTACCTGAGCTTTATTAAGCTCATATTCACTCTTTATTAATATATCTTCTTTTATTTTAATATTATATAATAACAATGCTACTAACCATACAATTAAAATTTCTAAAAACACATTAATCTGGTCTACAAATAATTCATCTTGTGTTTTCAATAAAATATATGCCGATACTATAAGAAATGAAGAAGCTATTGCTAAATAAAGTATAACCCTTGGTTTAGGTATAAACCAACCGAATAGTATTAGCAACACAAAAGTATAACCTTCTACCATACCTACAGGCATACTAATTTCAATTAAGAATAACGTTATGGCTAATGCAATAGCATGTCCAATAAAAACAGTTAGTTTATCTTTATCAGATACAATTTTTTGCTGATACACAATAAATCTGGTCAATGCAGTAATCCCAGCACCTAAAACAATAAAACCTAATGCAGTATGTATTGTCATATGTGTTAGTTGTCCCCAGCTATAAACATCTTCTATTCCTGTAAAATAACCCACAAAAGCCACAATACCAAGACCAAATACAATGGCTCCTAATATGCCGCTTAATCGTAATTGCCATTTTGTGTTTATACATAAATAAGCAAAGGAAAAAAGTAAAAATGAAAATGCTGTGTTAGATGCCATACGACCAGGATGTGAGGTTTTTACAGTTATGTCATGCTCCATAAATAACTCGTCTAATCCTATATTAATACCAGAGATATATTGAAAAAGTGTTGTTAAGCCCATTATTCCAACAATTAGAGCAGCAATTTTTCCTGCAAAAAAATTGTTATTAAGAATTAATATTAAACTTGCTCCGCTTAAAAAAAAACCTAAAGCTGTATTAAATTGCATGGGCACAAAATAAGGAAGTACCTGTATAAGAGTAGTATTATCTGTAAACCAACCCATTAACACCAGCAAACCAAGAAGTATAGCAATTAGGGCTGCTGTATAAATAACGATTTTAAATTGTGAGGCAATTTTCATTTGTAAGTTATTTAAGACTTAAATAATAATTAAATTTTAACAAAATCTTTAATGAATATTTAAAAACATTTAATTTTCACAGCCAACGCACGCTAAATTACTAAATAAAATGTTAGATTATTAAAATATAGGTAAATTAATTTA
>CAYRVY010000573.1:0-1599 GCA_964427695.1 uncultured Flavobacteriaceae bacterium | reverse complement strand
TTATGAACGTCCCTACAATTACTCCCTTTTTTATCGAGAAATTGTTTTATAGTTCAAGAGTTGTGCATGAATTAGTAATAATTAATGCGCAATAAATTAATTATTATGAACCAATAATACCAAATTAGTTAATAAATGCCGTATTGAAAGCTTTTAAATAATGATGATTACTAGTTATTGATTTTATAGTTTCATTTTCCATTTGATTTACCATATTGTGTAACCATTTTTTCAAACTTTCCATGGTTTCAAAGCGTTGATTCTTGAATCTAGTTTTTATGTATTGCCATATTTGTTCACAAGGATTTAATTCTGGATTGTAAGGTGGTATTCTCAATAAATAGATATTATCAGGCACATTTATATTTTTTGTTGAATGGAATCCTGCGTTATCGATTACTACAATCTTGTATTCTTTGGGCTTATAAAGAGAAAATTCTATGAGGTATGCTTCAAATATTTTAGTATCTACCCCATTAATTTCCCACACAAAACTATCACCATTAATTGGTGAATAACTGCCATAGAGATAAGTGGTTTTAAAAATATGCTGATAAGTTACTATTGGTTTTACTCCACAAGCTGTTAAGTATTTTCCTAGATGATTCATCATCCCAAATCTGGCTTCGTCTTGAAAATATAAATTTACATCTTCGTACTTATCTTTATTTAGACTTAATCTAATGTCGTTTAATGTATTAGGGAGTTTTTAAAAAAGCTTTCTCAGCCTCTTCATCTTTTTTATAATGAGATTTTCGTGGTGCTTTAAGCTTCGTTTTGAAATGCTGTTTTAAATATTCTCGAATTCGTTGATATTTAACATCAACTCCATACTTTTTGTGTACCCATATTTGTGCATCCCAATATCCCAAAAAAGGATTGTGTGGGTCGTTAACTCTTTGAGCTAGACCTTGATGAATTTCACTTGTAATGATTTTTGACCTCTTGTTTTTTGGCTTGTCATATAACAACTCATTAATACCACCTAATTTATAATTGTTTAACCACCTTTCTAAGGTTCTAATATGGACTCCTAAAAAATATGAAACTTCTTGACGAGTTCTAAATTTATCCATCTTTATATAAATCAAAGATTTTACTCGCTTTTCTCCTTTTAAAGTTTTCTGTCTTGATAACAAACTTTTAAGCTCTGTTAACGATTCTGAAATGTCTAAACGTGCTATTTTTCCCATGCTTAAATATACAAAATTTATGCGGCAATACAAAACTATATTGGTATAAAATTTGAAAAATCCATATTTGTTCTTCTTAAAAAAATAATTGCAATTACTATTTTAATTATGACCAAAACTTTTTTATTTAAAATCCTCATCATTTCTGATGAGGTTTTTTGTTGGCATTGAAATTGTATCTTTATACATCATTATTTTATGAACGTCAAATCGAGTGATTTTTCAGAGAAAAATTGTATCGAGATTTATTCATAAACAAATACAATTTACTTTATATCATTATGAAACTATTCATTCAACTCTTTTTAGCAATAACTCTAATCTTTGGATTATCGAATTGCAATAGCACGAAGCCAGAAGTTTATCAATTTCATCTTGTGACAAAATCTCAGTCATAAGAACTCAA
>CAYRVY010000572.1:0-1603 GCA_964427695.1 uncultured Flavobacteriaceae bacterium | reverse complement strand
GTTTTTGCAATGGCTAATCCAGTTTTATAAGGATTTTCTGCTATTTCTTGAACTAATCCAATTCGCAAGGCTTCATTTTCATTAAATGTATCTCCTGTTAGTAAATACCGCATCGCATTTCCCCAACCACAACGTTGCGCAAAACGAATGGTTGCTCCTCCAAAAGGAAAAATCCCTCTTTTAATTTCTATTTGTCCAAAAGTTGTGCCTTTAGCTGCAATACAAATATCGTTTGCCAATACCAATTCTATAGCAATAGTAAGCGCATAGCCTTGTACAGCTACAACAACGGGTTTGGTTCTTTTCCTGCCCATTAATTGCACAGGATCTACCAAGTTATCGATAAATAAAGTCGCTCCTTTTGCAATGTGTTTTGAAACATCTGCCAAATCTAAACCTGCTGTAAAATGTTTCCCTTTTGAATGTAAAAATCCGCATCGCAATGTTTTATTATCTTCTAACATAGTGTAAGCTTCAGCTAATTCTTGTAGCATTTGAAATGTAAAAGCATTCATCTTTTCATTTCTGTTAAGCTCTATAAGTAATACATGATCAAATATTTCTGTTTTAATAAAATCCATCTCTCTAAATTTATTAGTTCTCAATATACTTTTAATAGCAAGAAACCACAATATTATGATTCTTTTTTATTTGAAGGATTTTAAATTTTAGTGTATTTTTAAAAAAACAAACCTATCCTGTTTATGCGTCTTTTAAAAAAAATCATCCTAATAGTTTTTGTGTTTCTCATTGTATTTATTGCTAATATTTTAATGTCTACTGGTTTTTTTAGAACGGTTGAAAATCATTTTGATGGAGACATTGTTAAAAAAATTAATCTTCCAGGAGCTGAAGATATTACTATAAGTGCTATAGACAGTTTCGCTTTAATATCATCAACAAACAGAGGTGTTTTCCCTCCTACTGAAAATGAAGTTGGTGGACTTTATATAATGGATTTAAAAAGTGATGATTTCAATATTAAACCGCTAACTTCAGGTTTTAAAGCTTCTTTTGCTCCTCATGGTATTTCCATGTTTAAAAAAGATAGCACCTATAAAGTTATGGCAATTAATCATACATTAAAAGGTCATTCGATTGAAGTTTTTACATTAAATGGCGAGACATTAACTTTTGAAAAAACCTTAACCGACGCTTCTATGGTCAGTCCAAACGATATTGTTTTATTAGACGAAAATCGTTTTTATTTTACCAACGATCATAAATATACAGAAGGCATTGGTAGATTCATTGAAGATTATGCAGGACTTTCAATATCTAATGTCGTTTATTTTGATGGTGAGAATTATATTGAAGTTGCTGACGGAATCGCTTATGCTAACGGAATAAATTTTGACGCTAAACGCAATCTGCTATTTGTGGCTTCTCCACGCAAATTTTTAATAAAAGTATATTCAAAAAGTACGGATGGTTCTTTGGAGTTTATAGAAGATATTCCTTGCGGAACAGGAGTTGATAATATAGAGTTTGACACCGAAGGTAATCTTTGGATAGGTGCACATCCTAATCTATTAAAATTTACTGCTTATGCAAAAGGGAAAGAAGAAATATCACCTTCTGAAATAATTAAAATTGAATATAG
>CAYRVY010000571.1:0-1604 GCA_964427695.1 uncultured Flavobacteriaceae bacterium | reverse complement strand
ACCTTTCAAAACAATTAGGTGACGTAAAAGCTATTCGTGCTGTAGCAAATGCTAATGGTAAAAACCCTCTTTGGATTATTGTCCCTTGCCATCGTGTTATTGGCAGTGATGGTAGTTTAACAGGGTATGCAGGAGGATTACATAGAAAACAGTGGCTTTTAGAACATGAAAGTCAATATAAACAACAATCTTTATTTTAATCTTGTTCCCACGAAAGTGGGAATCTCATGTTAAATTATTATCTTTAATTTCTAAATAAACTTACTTAAATGAAATTTCTTAAAAGACTTTTAAAATGGATAGTCATACTATTCGGATTACTCATTATTACGCTTTATATTTTTGACTTTGATTATTTAATTAAAGCGGTTAGAACCATTTATGGAAAAGGATATACAACGTCCTACCTTTCAGACTATAATGTGTTTGATAACAGAACTATTACAAAAGGAACAGCACAGCCTTGGAGTTTTCATAAAGACTACAATACAGTAAAAGAAACAGAAATACTTACTCATCTAAATAACGATAAAGGAACTGTTGCCTATTTAATAATTAAAAATGATAGTATTTGGTTTGAGAACTACTACGATGGTTATAACAAAGATTCTAAAAGTAATTCATTCTCAATGGCAAAAAGTATGATTTCTGCAATGTTGGGTAAAGCCATTATGGAAGGTAAAATTAAAAGTTTGGATCAACCTGTTGGCGATTTTTACCCTGAATTTAATACAGGTTTGGCGGCTAAAATGACTGTTGGCGATTTGTCGTCTATGGCATCTGGTTTAAATTGGGACGAAAACTATTATTCGGCATTTTCTATTACGACAAGAGCCTATTTTTATGACGATTTAGAAAAAATGATGCTTAAGGTAAAAGTAATTGAAGAGCCTGGACAATCGTATAAATATTTAAGTGGAAATACCCAACTTCTCGGAATGGTAATTGAAAAAGCAACAGGTGTAAAACTGTCCGATTATTTAAGTGATAATTTTTGGAGACCTTTAGGCACAGAAAATGAAGCTCTTTGGCAATTAGATAGCCAAGAAGCTGGATTAGAAAAAGCCTACTGTTGTATAGCCAGTAACGCTCGTGATTTTGCAAGGTTTGGTAAATTGTACAAACAATATGGCAAATGGAATGGAAAGCAACTTTTGGATTCTGCTTTTGTTGCAAAATCTATAACACCTCGCTTTGCAGAAAGCCCTGAATATGGCTATGGTTGGTGGTTGGCTAATCATAATGATAAAGAAATTTTTTATATGAGAGGACATCTAGGACAATTGGTTATTGTTATTCCTGAAGATGATCTTATTATTGTTCGCCTGGGTCATAGCGTAAAATTGCCCGAAGATATTAGTATAGATGCGCATTCTCCAAATTTTTATACATATATAGACGAGGCTTATAAAATGATGCAATAAAAAGATTTCTCCCGATAGCTATCGGGATTCGTGAGAAATGGATATGATTAAAAAACTAAATTTAGAAAACATCTTATTTCTGGACATCGAAACCGTTCCAGAAACACAGCATTTTTCTGATTTAGATATAAGTAAACAGGAGCTTTGGGAACAAAAATCTCAATACCAACGTAAAGATGA
>CAYRVY010000570.1:0-1609 GCA_964427695.1 uncultured Flavobacteriaceae bacterium | reverse complement strand
CTGTAGTTACTCCTTCAAAAATTCCTGATAAAAAATTAACTTCATCTGGCTCTTTACGTTGTGTAACTATTTCAGACTGTCCTGGTTTTCTTCTGTTTAGCTCATTTTGTATGGCTTCAACATCCAGTTGTAAACCAGATGGACAGCCATCAATTACACCTCCAATTGCTTTTCCGTGAGATTCACCAAAAGTGGTTAATTTAAATAAGTTTCCAAAAGAATTTCCTGCCATTGAAGAATAATTTATGCTAATGTAAATTTATTATTACAAAAACAAAAATTGAAAAGCATTATTACTTGTATAAATGCTGAATTTTTAATTATACCTTTTCATAAGGACTAGCCAATAATATTAAGAAAATCGCGTTAGTTTAATTCAGAAAAACAATCGCCTTTTATTTTAATGCGTCTTTTTTCTTAATTTTGTATCAAATTATAAATAGTAAAAACTTAAACAAATGAAAAAAGCATTTTTATTATTAATAGTATTAATTGGTTTTACATTTACAGTTAATGCCCAACAGATTGCTGATAATGCTATAGGTTTGCGCCTTGGTGATAGTGATGGCTTTGGTGCAGAGATATCTTACCAAACTAGAATTAAAGAAAATAATCGTTTAGAATTTGGATTAGGTTGGAGAGATAGCAATAATTTTTCTGCTATTCGTGTGGTTGGTCTTTACCAATGGATTTGGACTTTAGATGGCAATTTTAATTGGTATACTGGAGTTGGTGGAGGATTAGCCTCTTTTAGTTTTGATGATAATGTTATGATTGATGATGAAACAGCTTTATTTATTGCTGGAAATATTGGTTTAGAATATGATTTCGACATTCCACTTTTAATCTCATTGGATTTTAGACCTGAAATCGGGTTTGGAAATATTAACAATGATTTAGATTTTGATATTGCTTTAGGATTAAGATATCAGTTTTAATTATTATAGAAGCTTTTTTATTAATGATAAACCACTTTTTTTTTAGAGTGGTTTTTTTGGTTTAATAGTTTTTAGCAATTGCTAATAATTAAATATTGACAAAGTTTTTATATCTTTAAAAAAAATAAAAAACTAGTATAACATGAAAATCAAATCTACACTAACCATTGTCTTTTGTTTCCTTATCTGCAATTCTTTTTCACAAAACAAAATGAGCAAAACAAAACAAGCCATTATTACTTCTGTTGAAGAGCATAAAGCTAATCTTATTAAAATTAGTGATGAAATTTGGGTATTAGCTGAAACAGCTTTTAAAGAGCATACATCATCAAAGTTACTGTCAGATTATGCCGAACAACAAGGCTTCAGAGTAGAACGAGGTGTTGCTGGAATGCCAACTGCATTTGTAGCAACTTATGGTTCTGGCAAACCAGTAATAAGTATCTTGGGAGAGTTTGATGCACTTCCAGGTATATCTCAAAAAGCACAGCCAACCAAATCGCCTATAAATGAAGGAGCTGCAGGTCATGGTTGCGGACATAATTTATTTGGTGCTGGAAGTCTGGGAGCAGCAATTGCTATTAAAGAACTGATTGAAAATGGAACACTAAAAGGTACCGTTAAATTTATGGGAACACCAAGTGAAGAAAAATATTTTGGAAAAATATGGA
>CAYRVY010000569.1:0-1615 GCA_964427695.1 uncultured Flavobacteriaceae bacterium | reverse complement strand
AATTTACCTTTGCGCTTAAGCACTTCTAACTTTTCTTCTTGAGGAAGTAGCTGTTCTTTTGTAAAAGGAGACAATGATTTGCTCATCTAATTTTAATTTGATATGAAATTACGAATTTATATCTGTTTAAAGAAATCTAAAAAATTTCAATTATATTATAGATTATATTTTACTCTTAAAAACGAGATTTTTATAGTTTCCCCAAATGTTTAAATGTAGAGATAAAGGATGAAATAGATAGCTTAATGAATAAAATTTGCAGATAAAAAAGTATCTTTGTTATAATAAAATTAGAATTATGGTAACAACATTAAGGCATGGGGCTACAAAAAATAAAATCAGAAATATATTTGAACTGTTAGCAAAAGAAATTAAACCAAAAGGTGTTGATGTATATAAATATGTGGGTAAAATCAGTTTAAAAAAAGATGCTTTAAACATACAAAGAGAACTTCGCAATGAGTGGGAATAATACCAATTTAACCATAAAATATCACATATAAATCGTTTCTTTTTTAATAATATTTCGTTAAAAAAACAAACCGTAACTATGCTATGCTTTATTTTTTTGCCTCATCTTATTAAAAAATAATTCAATTTATTTATGAGACATTTTATAATTAAATTGGTATAAGTTGTTTTTAGATACAAATATTATTCTTTATTTATTAAATGGAGACGAAACATTAGCCGAATTACTAAACTAAAAGCAGTTGTATATCTCTGTAGTCACAGAATTAGAACTGTTAGCATATAATAGTATTACAACAAAAGAAGAAAAGGTTATAAGTGAATTTATAACTCAGTGTAAAATTATAACTATAAACAATGCAATAAAACAAGAAACAATAAGAATCCGAAAAACATATAAAACAAAACTTCCAGATAGTATTATTATTGCAACAGCATTGTATTTAGATTTACCATTAATTACTTCAGATATTGAATTTAAAAAAGTAGAAGAGCTTACATTAATACTTTACGAAAATAGCTAATACACAAAGTAAACCCATTTTTAACTTCCTTATAATTGATTGCTATCGGGAATCAAAATCTTATTTCCTTTGGGCTTAATACTTCTAACTTTTCTTCTCGAGAAAGCAGCTGTTCTTTTGTAAAAGGAGAGAGCGATTTACTCATAGTTAGGTTAATTGAAAACCCAAATTACGAATTTATCTTTAGTTATTAAACAGATATTGAACTTGTTTTTTATAGATAATTTTCTATATTTACTACATTAACATATTTTATCTATGCCTCAAATAAAATTATTTAATAAGACCATATTTATAAAAGATATTGTAATTACTTTAGTAATTATTGTGCTTCCATTTATATTTTATACTTATAAACTTATTCCTGCCGATGTAAAAGTTTTTGAAAACTCTTTTTTTAGATTAGAAACAATCTATTATATAGATTTGCAAACATTTTTTTGGACATCTTCGATAAAATTGTTAACTCTATCTATTATGTTTATTTGGTTTTTAACCTGTAAGCATTGGTGGCGTTATGCTATAATAGTACCAATTATTATTGAAATGAATAAACTTTTAGTAGTACCTTAATTCCGCAAATCAATTTCAACATATTAAGTCAAGTCTCTGTGTATAAC
>CAYRVY010000568.1:0-1617 GCA_964427695.1 uncultured Flavobacteriaceae bacterium | reverse complement strand
CTCGGTTTTTTTCCATACATTAATATCCCAACACGATAAATTTTAGCGGCAAACCAAACCGTAAACATAAAAGTAGCTATTAACAAACCTAAAGATATTAATTGTTGCCAAATAGGAACTCCAAACGGAATTCGCATTAGCATAACAACTGGTGAAGTTAACGGAATAAACGAAAATACTGTAGATACTGTACCATGTGGATCTTCAATAACTGTAAAAATACCTACATATACAGCAAGAATTAATGGCAACAGAATTGGCATCATAAATTGTTGTGTATCTGTTTCGTTGTCAACAGCTGCACCAATTGCTGCGTACATTGAACTATATAATAAGTAGCCTCCAATAAAGAAAAATAAAAAAGCAATGGTAAGGTTAACCAAAGGTAAATTGTAAATTGCTGTCATTACATTTTGCATTTGCATTTGTGCTTCGGGCGATTGCATAGCTTGTTGCATCATTTCTTGTTGTGGCGATTGCATCTCTGCCATATTAATTCCAAGTATTGCTGGTATAACGAGCATTAAAACGCCGCCTAATATTGCCCAAATTACAAACTGTGTAATTCCAGCTAATGATGTTCCAATTATTTTGCCCAACATTAATTGTATTGGTTTTACTGAAGAAATTATAATTTCAATTATTCTACTTGTCTTTTCTTCAATTACACTACGCATTATCATGTTACCATAAATAATAATAAACATAAATAGTAAGTAGCCAGCAAAACCACCAAAAGCAAGTTTTACTATATTATCTATTTTGGATGTTTTTTCTCCTTGAAAGCTTTCTTGTGCAATATTTATATTTGATTTTGAAGTTTTTATTTTTTCAATATCTACACCTTCTTGTATCAGTTTTAAATCGGTTAGTTTTTTCTCTAGCTTAATCTCTAAACTTGAGATTAACGTCAATGATGGTGAACCTTCTGAATAAAATTTAATAGCTTTTGAAATTTCAATGATGTCCTTTTTATATTCTATATGCAATAAGCCATATTCTCCCTTTTCTTCTACTAGCTGTTTTGCTTCTTCTAAAGAAATGTTGCTTAATAAATTATACTTAGTAAACTCTGTATTTTCAAAAACATCACTAACTATGCCTGATTCGTCTAAAATTGAAATAATCCGCTCTTTATTATTATTTAATTGCGATAAATAAGCAACAACTGCAAAAAGAGCTATCATTATTATTGGACTCAAAATCGTCATTATAATAAATGATTTGTTTTTAACCTTAGTTAAATACTCTCTCTTTATAATTAAAGATAAATGGTTCATACTTAATTGTTTTTAACCGTTTGAATAAAAATATCGTTTACAGTTGGTACAAGTTCGTTAAAGTGAATTACTTGTGCATTACTTGTTAAGAAAGCTAACAATTCGTTCGAAGATTCATTGTCTTTTAGCTTAATATTTAGCTTTAAATCATTATTCAAAGATTTGTAAATTGCTGGTGAAACGTCGAATTTACTTTTAATAATTTGGGTTAACTGGTCTTCATTATCAGTTACCAAACCAACCTCGAAGGTATTGGTTTTATACTGTCTTTTAATATCTATCAACTTACCTTCCAAAACTTTATTGGATTCATGAAGTAGAGCAATATCATCGCACA
>CAYRVY010000567.1:0-1620 GCA_964427695.1 uncultured Flavobacteriaceae bacterium | reverse complement strand
CTTTAGAAGCTCTTGAAGAATTGTATGCAGGAATTGAAACTGCTGCAAATATTTACAACGTAGATGTTGTAGGAGGAGATACAAGCTCTTCAACTACTGGATTACTAATCTCAATTACTGCTATTGGTAAAGTTAATAAAGAGGATGTCGTTTATAGAGATGGTGCTAAATCTAACGATTTGTTAGTAGTTACAGGAGATTTAGGTGCAGCATATTTAGGTTTACAAGTGTTAGAAAGAGAGAAAGAAGTGTTTAAAGTAAACCCGAAAAATCAACCAGATTTAGATCAATACTCTTACATTATTGAGCGTCAATTAAAGCCTGAAGCTCGGAAAGATATTGTTAAACTTCTGAAAGATTTAGAGCTAAAGCCAACAGCAATGATAGATATAAGTGATGGCTTGTCTTCAGAAATTATACATTTATGTAAACAAAGCAAGGTAGGTTGTGATTTGTATGAAAACAAAATACCATTAGACCCTCAAGTAATTTCAACTTGCGAAGAGTTTAAAATGGATAGTACAACAATCGCTTTAAATGGAGGTGAAGATTATGAACTATTAATGACAATATCTCAAGAGGATTATCCAAAAATTAAGGCAAATCCTAATTTAACAGTTATTGGTTATATTACAGAAGAAAGTACAGGTACGCATCTTGTTACTAGAGCAGAAACCAAAATTCCTATTACAGCACAAGGTTGGAATGCGCTCAACGACTAAGAATAATTGATTTACGTTTAAGTCTATTACAATGTATTCTTTCCAAAACAGAATTGATTTCTTTATATTTTGGAGTTAAATTGGTTAATCTCCCATTGCCATTTGTTGTAACTTGTTGATTGCATTGTTTGCAAGTGTACTCTTTAACATGGAAAGTAACTTTTTTTGTTACAACAAAATTATGACCAAATAAGGAACAGTAAACATGTTTCATCATTCTCTATTATATTTTGAAGGACGATAAATATATGAAAATACTTTTATACATCTGTTTCTCAATCGAAATAAATCGATTAAGATGCTATTTTTTGGTTTAATAGCATAATTCGGTGCACATAAATACGCTCTAAAAGAGAATTTATTTCTTTAAAAGTTGGTGTAAGCTCTGTTAAATGACCATTACTGTTTGTAGTTAATTGTTTTTTACAGCATTTACAAGTGTATTCTTTTACATGTTTAGTGACTTTTTTTGTAACATCATATTGATGCCCAAAAACATTGCAGTACACTATTGAAAATAATCCAGTTGAGTTGGAAGTAGTTGTTTTCATAATTAAGGAGATTATTGGGCGATATAAACATAGTGAAAAAATAATAAAACACGATAAAAAGATATATATATTCGATGAAGAGTATAATTTTATAAGAAAATCCCTATCAATATTTTATTCTCGTACTATTTTTCTAATATTTTTTAGGTTTCGTTTTTCACCCGTTTGGGATATTTTAATTATTTTTAAGTTACTTTCGAAACTATAAAATATTAAAAAATGAATAAAACTAAAGAAACTTTTGTATTCGGCTTTGCCATATTTGCAGCCTTTTTCGGAGCAGGAAATTTAATTTTACCACCAATGTTAGGCTTTAATTCTGGACCAGATTGGTGGCTTGTTGCCTT
>CAYRVY010000566.1:0-1622 GCA_964427695.1 uncultured Flavobacteriaceae bacterium | reverse complement strand
TGTTGCCCTTTTTGTGTGTTTTTGGAGTACTAATTTATGCCCAAAATTTTGATGATGTAACTATCCAAACTCATAAACTTTCAGGTAACGTGTATATGCTTGTTGGTTATGGAGGAAATATTGGTGTTTCTGTTGGCGAAGATGGTGTTTTTGTTATTGATGATCAATTTGCTGCTTTAACTCCCAAAATTGTAGCTGCAATAAAAACACTAAGTGATAAGCCTATAAAATTTTTAGCGAATACGCATTGGCATGGTGACCATACTGGAGGAAATGCAAATTTAAATAAATTAGGAGCTACTATTATTGCACATGATAATGTAAGGAAACGTTTAGAAGAAACTCCAAATCGCGATAAAAGTATGCGACCAAAAGAAGCACTTCCTGTAATTACTTTTAACGATAAATTAAGTGTGCATATTAATGGTGAAAAAATCAAAATTTTTCATGTTCACGCTGCACATACAGATGGAGATGCTTTGCTTTATTTTACTGAAAGCAATGTATTACACACTGGTGATGTGTATTTTAACGGCATGTATCCTTATATCGATTTAGGTTCTGGCGGAAGTGTCAATGGTTATATTGATGCTGTGAAGAAAACTTTGAATCTCATTAACGATGAGACAAAAATCATTCCAGGTCATGGAAAAGCATCTAATAAAGTAGAGTATCAAACTTTTTTAACCATGTTAGAAACTTTGAAAGTAAATGTTCTATCCGAAATTAAAAATGGCAAAACCGAAGATGAAGTTGTTTCAAATAATGAAATCACAAAAACTTACGACGCTTTAGGTTATAGCTGGAATTTTATTTCTTCCGAAAGAATGCGACGAATATTATATAAAAGTTTGAAGAAGAACTAATTTAAAAATCAAAATACCAATTAAACAAATCGGTTTTTAAACCAATATTAAACCAAAGGGTACTATTACTAAAAGTATTTATAGTTTCGGCTTCTGGATTAAAATTTCTGTAACTAATATTTGCAAATAACTTTAAATTAGTTGCAGGATTTATTAAATAACCTGTTTGTAATTCGGCATGAAATACTTTCGCTTTTAGCCCTTGACCTAATATTACTCCAGTATCAAAAGGTCTGTCGCTATAACTTCTATAAACATCTCCACCATAACTAAAGTTATCTGTGCCATCATTAAAATCTAGTCCTCTAACACCAAGCACTAATTTGGCATCAGCAAACCATCTATTATAATGGTATCGTCCTATTAAAATTGCTTCACTAAAATTAGCTCCCCAAAGGTGCGCCATTGATTGGTTATTATTACCATAGTTTAATGTAATGGTTTTGTGAGAATAGGTATAAGGTCTTACACGATTATATTCTACTTGTAGCAATAAATTATTTACCTTAAACGCATTAAAATATTTTGCACCAATTTGATAACCATATTTATTTTTCCAACTTTTCTCTCCTCCTTTAATATCACTTAAAGAGAATTCATCCAAAATAAACTGACTATAAATATTAACATTATCGTTCATTTTGTATTTTGCTGAAGCTCCAACAATAGCATTCCCTGCACTTGGTCCAGTTTGAAACTCAATAGCACGATAAAAAATAATTGGATTTAAATAATTAATATCGATACCTCTGTCGT
>CAYRVY010000565.1:0-1627 GCA_964427695.1 uncultured Flavobacteriaceae bacterium | reverse complement strand
TAGCATTAGTAACTCCAGATAAAGAAGCAGATGCTAAAGAAGCTGGAGCAGATTATGTTGGTTTAGACGAATATCTTGATAAAATTAAGAATGGTTGGACAGACGTTGATGTTATTATAACCATGCCAAGTGTAATGGGTAAATTAGGACCTTTGGGTAGAATACTCGGGCCTCGAGGCTTAATGCCAAATCCTAAAACAGGAACGGTTACTATGGATGTGGCTAAAGCTGTTACCGAAGTGAAAGCTGGTAAAATAGATTTTAAAGTAGATAAAACAGGTATAGTTCATGCAGCAATTGGTAAAGTATCATTTACTGCAGATAAGCTTACAGGTAATATTAATGAATTACTTTCTACTTTAATTAAGATGAAACCATCAACTGCTAAAGGAACTTATGTGAAGAGTATTTTTATTTCTAGTACTATGAGTCCTAGTGTAGCAATAGACCCTAAATTTAATTTGTAGTTAAAGATTTTATTATGACAAGAGAAGAAAAATCAATAGTAATTAAAGAGTTAACTGCTCAATTAACTGAAAATACAAATATTTATTTAGCTGATATTTCTGGATTAAATGCAGGAGCTACTTCAAATTTACGTCGCGCTTGTTTTAAAGCAAATGTTACGTTATCAGTAGTTAAAAATACTTTGCTTGAGAAAGCAATGGTAGCAGCCGATAAAGATTTTGGAGATTTACCTTCTATATTAAAAGGTAATACTTCAATTATGTATTCCGAAACAGGAAACGCACCAGCAAAAGTAATTAAGGCTTTTAGAAAAAAATCTGATAAACCTCTTTTAAAAGGAGCGTTTATAGAAGAAGCAATTTACTTAGGTGATGACCAACTGGATGTACTGGTAGATATTAAATCTAGAGAAGAGCTTATTGGAGATATTATTTCATTATTACAATCTCCAACTAAGAATGTAATTTCGGCACTTCAATCTGGAGGAAGTAAATTATCAGGTATCCTAAAAACTTTATCTCAAAAAGAGGGATAAATTAATAAGTACGCACTTTTTACAAAATATAAATTAAATTAAAATTATTAAAACGATAGAAAATGGCAGATTTAAAAGATTTCGCAGAACAGTTAGTAAACTTAACAGTAAAAGAGGTTAACGAATTAGCTGGTATATTAAAAGAAGAATATGGCATTGAGCCTGCTGCTGCTGCTGTAGCAGTTGCTGGACCAGTTGATGGTGGCGGAGAAGCCGCTGAAGAGCAAACAGAATTTGATGTAATCCTTAAAGCAGCTGGAGGTTCTAAACTTGCAGTTGTAAAATTAGTTAAAGAATTAACTGGTTTAGGATTAAAAGATGCAAAAGGATTAGTTGATAGCGCACCAAGTGCTATAAAAGAAGGTGTATCTAAAGATGAAGCTGAAGGGCTTAAAACTTCTTTAGAAGAAGCAGGAGCAGAAGTTGAGCTTAAGTAAGCTTAACTAAACTACTACATATGGTTTAGGTCTGTCACGCATAGAGCGTGAAGGGCCTAAACACTTTTGTGTATATGAAAATATATACGAGCAAAAATATTTTTTAATCAAAATTTCGTCCGTCGATGTTAGCAACACAAGCTGAAAGATTAAATTTCTCATCTATTAAAAATAGAACAGAATATCC
>CAYRVY010000564.1:0-1630 GCA_964427695.1 uncultured Flavobacteriaceae bacterium | reverse complement strand
TTTCATAATACCTCTATGCGAATTTTTAATAAATTGAAGAATTTCATCACGTTCTGGCGTTGCTTCCATTTCGGCTTCGATAATTCTTGAAGCTTGAGTATTATTATAATTTTTTTGATAAAGTAGTCTGTAAATATTCTGAATTTCTTTAATTTTTTCTGCCGAAAAACCTCTTCGACGTAATCCTACAGAATTAATTCCAACATAAGATAACGGCTCTCGTCCAGCTTTTACATAAGGAGGAACATCTTTTCTTACTAAAGTACCACCAGTTACAAAAGCATGATTTCCTATAGAACAAAACTGGTGTACTGCTGTCATTCCTGCTAGTACAACATAGTCTCCAATAGTAATATGACCTGCGAGTGTACTGTTATTAGAAAAAATACAATTATTTCCAACAACACAATCATGAGCAATATGGCAATATGCCATAATTAAGCAATCATTACCAATTACTGTCTTCATTTTATCTACAGTACCTTTATTAATCGTAACACATTCTCGAATAGTAACATTATTACCAATTTCGACAGTTGTGTCTTCGTCATTATATTTTAAATCCTGTGGCATAGCAGAAATTACAGAGCCAGGAAAAATATTGCAATTTTTTCCAATTCGTGCGCCTTCCATTATTGTAACATTAGAACCTATCCATGTGCCTTGACCAATTTTAACATTGTTATGAATAGTTGTAAAAGGTTCTATTACAACATTTTTGGCTATTTTAGCTCCAGGGTGAACATAAGCAAGTGGTTGGTTCATTTCTTATTTTTTATTGTTTTTTATCCCGATAGCTATCGGGAGTGAAATGTGTTTTCTCATCATAGTTTGAGTAAATTTCAAGTTCCATTTTGCTGGACTCATAATTATTTAATTTTTGTTATTTGCGCCATGAGTTCAGCTTGAGCACATAATTTTCCGTTTGCATAAGCATAACCTTGCATATGGCAAATCCCCCTTCTGATGGGAGTAATTAATGAGCACTTAAAAATTAAGGTGTCTCCAGGCATTACTTTAAGTTTAAATTTTACCTTATCTATTTTCATAAAGAATGTAAGGTAATTTTTCGGGTCTGGAACAGTACTTAACACCAATATTCCTCCAGTTTGCGCCATAGCTTCAACAATTAAAACTCCTGGCATTACTGGTGCTCCAGGGAAATGACCTAAAAAAAATGGCTCGTTAATAGTTACATTCTTAGATCCTACAACATGAGATTTAGATAACTCGAAAATTTTATCAATAAATAGAAAAGGTGGTCTATGTGGTAACATATCCATGATTTGATTAACATCCATAAGCGGAATTTGATGCAAATCTACAGATGGTACATTATTTCTCATTTCAATCTTTATTATTTTAGACATTTTCTTTGCAAATTGAGTGTTTACATAATGCCCTGGTTTATTGGCGATAACTTTCCCTCGTATTCTGGTACCAATTAATGATAAATCTCCTAATACATCAAGTAATTTATGCCTTGCTGCTTCGTTGGGATGATGTAATGTTAAATTATCTAAAATCCCATTTGGTTTCACAGCAATATTATCTTTTTTGAAAGCTATTTTTAAGCGTTCCATTGTTTCAGGAGATAATTTTTTATCAACATACACAATCGCATTATTTA
>CAYRVY010000563.1:0-1641 GCA_964427695.1 uncultured Flavobacteriaceae bacterium | reverse complement strand
CAACACCAACTTTAAAAAAGACCAAGCATTGGTTTTTACCATTAGATAAGCATGAGGATTTTTTAAAAGAATGGATTTTAAAAGGACATAAAAAAGATTGGAAACCTAATGTTTACGGACAATGCAAGTCGTGGATAGATGATGGTTTGCGTCCACGAGCAGTAACCAGAGATTTAGATTGGGGAATTTCTGTTCCACTAAAAGATGCAGAAGGTAAAGTGCTTTACGTATGGTTTGATGCTCCAATTGGTTATATTTCGTCAACCAAAGAATGGGCAGAACGCGAAGGCAAAAACTGGGAAGATTATTGGAAAAAAGAGGAAACCAAATTAGTGCATTTTATAGGAAAGGATAATATTGTGTTTCACTGTATTATTTTTCCAGCAATGTTAAAAGCTGAAGGCTCTTATATTTTACCAGATAATGTTCCAGCAAATGAGTTTTTAAATTTGGAAGACAGCAAACTTTCAACCTCTAAAAACTGGGCAGTTTGGTTACACGAATATTTACAAGAGTTTCCAGACCAACAAGATGTGTTGCGTTATGTGCTAACTGCAAATGCTCCAGAAACCAAAGATAATAATTTTACATGGAAAGATTTTCAGGCAAGAAACAATAATGAGTTAGTAGCAATTTTCGGAAATTTTATAAATCGGGTAGTGGTATTAACTCATAAATATTATAATGGTATGGTGCCAACACCAACTAATTTTACTGCAATAGATGATGAGGTATTAACAAAATTGAGAACATTCCCAAAGGTTATTTCAAGCTCAATTGAGCGTTATCGTTTTAGAGAAGCACTTGGAGAACTTATGAATATTGCACGACTCGGAAACAAATATCTTGCAGATGAAGAGCCATGGAAAACCATTAAATTAGATGAAGCTCGAACTCAAACTATAATGTATGTGGCTTTGCAAATTGCTTCAGCATTAGCAGTATTAAGTGAACCCTTTTTGCCATTTACGTCGAATAAACTTAAACAAATGTTACGTCATAACGAGGAGCAAAGCGACGTGGTTATCTCATCAAATCAAGAGATTGCCACAACTCAACAAGTTGAGTTTCGCAATGACGGATTAATTTGGAATGACATTTCAACAAAAGAAACATTACTTCCTGCTAACCACCAAATAGGCAAAGCAGAGCTGCTATTTTCTAAAATTGAAGACAAAGAAATTCAAGCACAATTAAACAAACTTGAAGCCACTAAACAAGTTAATGTTTTGGCAAACTCAGCACAAGCTATTTTACCACAAAAAGAAACGATTACTTTTGATGATTTTACAAAACTTGATATTCGTGTAGGGAGCATTCTGGAAGCAAAAAAAATGCCTAAAACGAAAAAGCTTTTGGTTTTAAAAGTTGATACAGGAATTGATGTGAGAACAATAGTTTCTGGAATTGCTGAAAGTTTTACTGCCGAAGAAGTAGTTGGTAAAAAAGTAAGCATTTTAGTAAATCTTGCCCCAAGAACATTGCGAGGTGTAGAAAGTAAAGGCATGATTTTAATGACCGAAACTCCTGAAGGTAAATTGGTGTTTGTAAATCCCGATACTTCGACTTCGTTCAGTACAGGTAATGATAATGTTGTTAATGGGTTGCATATAAGTTAATCTTTCCACTATTTTTTAGACT
>CAYRVY010000562.1:0-1667 GCA_964427695.1 uncultured Flavobacteriaceae bacterium | reverse complement strand
GCTTGTCCTTGTGCATTAGGTTTAGCAACACCAATGTCTGTTATGGTAGGTGTTGGCAAAGGTGCTCAAAATGGTGTGTTGATTAAAAATGCCGAAGCTCTAGAAAACCTAAACAAAGTAGATATTTTAATAACAGATAAAACGGGAACAATTACCGAAGGAAAACCATCAGTCGAAAAAGTGGTAAATGCTTCAGGTGAGTTTGATTTAGCTTTATTAGAAAGTATTGCCACATTAAATCAATATAGCGAACATCCTTTGGCTGAAGCTATTGTTAAATTTGGTAAAGAAAAGAATATTGTTTTAAAAGATTCAAAAGATTTTGAAGCAGTAATGGGAAAAGGTGTCATCGGAACTGTTGACGAGAAAAAGATTGCCATTGGAAACAAAAAACTAATGGATCAAGTAAAAGCAACTCTTTCAGAAGAAATTGATAAGAATGTAATTGCAGAACAAGAGCATGGTAAAACGGTTTCGTATATTTCTGTAAACGGAAACGTAGAGGGTTATGTAGCTATTACAGATGCAATAAAAGAAACCAGCAAAGAAGCCATTGCAACGTTGCAAAATCATGGCGTTGATGTTATTATGCTAACAGGAGATAATAAGCGAACTGCAAAATCTGTTGCAGACCAATTAAGTTTAGCAAGTTTTCAAGCAGAATGTTTACCAGAAGATAAACTAAACGTAATTAAAAAATTACAAGCAGAAGGTAAAATTGTAGCAATGGCTGGAGACGGAATTAACGATGCTCCAGCATTAGCACAAGCAGACATTGGCATAGCAATGGGAACTGGAACAGATGTTGCCATTGAAAGTAGCGAAGTAACCTTAGTAAAAGGCGATTTATTAGGCATTGTAAAAGCAAAAAATTTAGGAACTAAAGTGATGAGAAATATTAAGCAAAACCTGTTTTTTGCCTTTATATATAATGTACTTGGAGTTCCTGTAGCAGCAGGATTATTATATCCAATTTTTGGATGGTTATTATCACCTATGATTGCTGCTGCTGCAATGAGTTTTAGCTCATTTTCTGTAATAGTAAACTCGTTACGATTAAGAAATATATCTTTAAAGTAAAATAAATAATAATTATCTAAAACCAATTTAAAATGAAAACGTATTTAAAATCAATCGGATTAGTAGTAGTAACTCTTTTAGCTTTTTCAAGTTGTAAAGAGCAAGGGCAAAAAATTGAAGAAATATTGCATGAAGAAGAAGTTGTAGTTCAAACAGACAAATCTGCTGAAAAAGAAGCTGTTGCAACAGTAATGAAAAGTTATAAAGACGCCATACAAAACTTAACATCAGAAGGAACATTAGAGCTTTTTACTGAAGAAGCGCAAGTTTATGAATCTGGAGGAGTTGAAGGCACTTATGCAAACTATCTTGAGCATCATTTGGGTCCAGAATTAAGCCATTTTAATAGTTTTATTTTTTCAGAATATACTATTGATGTAGTAATAGATATGCCTTTTGCTTTTACAACCGAAACATATATTTATACTATTGATTTAAAAGCAAACGAAGAAAGAGGTACAGAAGGCAGAATTATTAGAAAGAAAGGTGTAGCAACTTCAGATTTGAAAAAGATTGATGGAAAATGGAAAATCACTAAAACGCATACTTCATCTAGAAATATTAGAAAATAATTATCAATTATGAAA
>CAYRVY010000561.1:0-1673 GCA_964427695.1 uncultured Flavobacteriaceae bacterium | reverse complement strand
AATCCCATTTTTCAAGTTTTTCAATTCCGTCTAATTTTTTTGCAAAATTTTGAAGACCTTCAAATTCACGTTCTGCTGCAGGTTTTGCTTTTTCGAGAAGCTCATTTAAAAACTCTAAAACTTTTTCAGGGGTTTTTGCCATGCGTTCCTCAAGAACAAAATGTGCATGTGTTTTATAGCCTAAAAGCGTCGCTCGTTTATAACGAAGGGTTGCAATTTTTAAAATGATATCTTGGTTGTCAAGTGCATCATTTTTAAACCCTTTGCTACCAAATGCTACTGACAGTTTTTTGCGCAATTTGCGATTGTTGGCATAGGTCATGAAAGGAATGTAGCTTGGATAATCTAAAGTAATTAACCACCCTTTTTTTTGTTTAGATTCCGCAAGCTGCTTTGCAGCTTCTTTTACACCTTCTGGTAGTCCAGATAAATCATTTTTGCTAGTAATTAGCATTTCAAATTTGTTGGTTTCTGCTAATATATTTTCTCCAAACTTTAGTTTTAGGAGGCTTAACTCCTTATCGATTTTGCGTAGTTTTTGTTTTTTATCTTCAGAAAGATTTGCACCATTTCTTGAAAAGCTTTTATATTTTTTATCTAATAAAGTCCTTTGCTCTTTGGTTAAGTGTAAACTTTCTTTAATATGGTAAATTGCTTTTACACGCTTAAATAAATCTTCATTTAAAGTAATATCGTTACTAAACTCTGATAATAAAGGAGAGACCTCTTGAGCTATTTTTTGAATCTCATCATTAGTTTCGGCAGAATTTAAATTAAAAAAAATGCTCGATATTTTGTCTAATTGCTCTCCGGAAAAATCCAGTGCTTCAATAGTATTTTTAAAAGTTGGAGTTTCTATATTATTTACTATAGCATCAATTTCGGCTTTAGCATTTTTAATTGCTTTTTTAAAAGCAGGAAGAAAATCTTTGGTGCTTATTTTTGAAAAGGGAGCTGTATTATATAGCGTTGTAAAGTAGTGATTTAAGATGTTCATCTTTATTTGTACGAATTTAATGTGCAATTGTAAACACTTGGATTACATTTTTTATTATGTAAGTATTTTCTTTCTATTTGATTGACTTATTGGATATTAACTAAAAAAGATTGATTATATAAATAAATTTTCATTAAATTCGCCAATAATTTTTTCATGGAGTTATATCCTTATAAAAGATTAATTAATAGCAATTGTAAAGCCTCGTTATAAACGGGGCTTTATTTTTTTATTTCTTTTGAAGTCTTTAAAACTTTTGCTTTTAACCCTTCTTTATAGATTATTATTTTATCTTGAACGCAATTGTCGAAAGCTCCTATAATTTGAGCTGCCAATATTCCAGCGTTTTTTGAGCCATTTAACGCAACAGTTGCAACTGGAACACCTCCAGGCATTTGTAAAATAGAAAGGACAGAATCCCAACCATCTATAGAATTACTTGATTTTACAGGAACTCCAATAACTGGTAAAGGAGATAATGAGGCTATCATTCCTGGTAAATGTGCTGCACCACCAGCACCAGCAATAATAACTTTTATACCTCGCTGGTGAGCTTCTTTGCCATACACGAACATTTTATCTGGAGTTCTGTGAGCTGAAACGATATCTACTTCAATTTCTATATCAAACCCTTTTAAAATATCAATTGCATCTTGCATAACAGGAAGGTCGCTTT
>CAYRVY010000560.1:0-1682 GCA_964427695.1 uncultured Flavobacteriaceae bacterium | reverse complement strand
TTTCAGTTTGCGCAATACGATTTACAGGAATTCCTGTCATCATCGATACAACATCTGCGACATTTTCTTCTGTAACAATTTCTTTATGTTCCTTAGATTCTTTTTCCCATTTTGTTTGAGCATCTGCAAGGCTCTTTTCTAATCGTTTTTCATCATCACGAAGTTTTGCTGCTTCTTCGTATCTTTGTTTTTTTACTACAGAATTCTTTGTGTTTTTAACCTCTTCTAATTGATTTTCGAGTTCAATTATTTGCTGTGGAACATCAATATTTGTGATGTGAACACGAGATCCAGCTTCGTCTAATGCATCAATGGCTTTGTCTGGTAAAAAACGTTCAGTCATATAACGACTTGTTAACTTTACACAAGCATTTATAGCTTCATCTGTGTACTCGACATTATGATGATCTTCGTATTTATCTTTTATATTATTTAAAATTTCTATAGTTTCCTCAACAGATGTAGGTTCTACAATAATTTTTTGAAAACGACGCTCTAACGCTCCGTCTTTTTCAATATATTGTCTGTATTCATCAAGAGTAGTAGCTCCAACACATTGAATTTCTCCACGAGCAAGGGCAGGCTTAAACATATTAGATGCATCTAAACTTCCAGTTGCACCACCAGCACCAACAATTGTATGAATTTCATCAATAAAAAGAATAATGTCATCATTCTTTTCGAGCTCGTTCATAACCGCTTTCATACGTTCTTCAAACTGTCCGCGATATTTTGTGCCAGCAACTAAACTAGCTAAATCTAAAGAAACAACACGTTTGTTAAATAATGTTCGGGATACTTTACGACTAATAATTCTAGAAGCCAAACCTTCAGCAATTGCAGACTTACCAACTCCAGGTTCGCCAATTAAAAGCGGATTGTTTTTCTTTCTTCTGCTTAAAATTTGGGATACTCGTTGAATTTCTTTTTCTCTACCAACAACAGGATCTAATTTACCTTCTTCTGCCATTACTGTTAGGTCTCTTCCAAAATTATCTAAAACGGGAGTTTTAGATTTTTTTGTTCCTTTAATTTTAGATTGACCAAACGGGTTTTCTTTTGAGCTTTCTTCAGGAGAGCTATCCTCGTCCGAAAAAGATTCTGCTTTTATAGGTTCTATAAAATTTTCATCGTTAGTAATCATAAACTTAAATTGTTCTTTTACATTATCATAATCTACTTTAAGCTTGTTTAAAAGTTTAGTAGTAGGGTCATTTTCATTTCTTAAAACACATAATAGTAAATGTGCAGTATTAATTGATGTACTTTGAAACAATTTTGCTTCTAAAAAAGTTGTTTTTAAAGCGCGTTCGGCTTGCCTTGTAAGGTGTAAGTTCTTTTTTTCGTTGGAAGAAATTGAAATATTTGGATTTGCAGGACTTAAAATCTCTACCTTACGTTTTAAGTGATTTAGGTCAATATCTAGTGCACCTAAAATATCAATAGCCTTACCATTTCCATCACGTAAAAGCCCAAGCATTAAGTGTTCAGTGCCAATAAAATCATGACCTAAACGCAAAGCTTCTTCTTTGCTATAAGCAATTACATCTTTTACTCTTGGTGAAAAATTATCATCCATAAACTAATTCTATCTGCATTAAAAATAATAAAAACAACTAAATATAGGCAATAACTATACCTAAAATTATCATAAAGATGGTAAATGACAATAAAATGGTTGT
>CAYRVY010000559.1:0-1684 GCA_964427695.1 uncultured Flavobacteriaceae bacterium | reverse complement strand
CTTCTTCGTATAATCCTTCTTATAGGTTTAGAAATGATTTTATTTCAACTGTCTATTCTGGAATAATAAGGCAAGTTAAAGGTGTAAACCAGAATAGAGAACGTATATTACTTTCTGATGATGATTTTTTAGATTTAGATTGGAGTTACACTTCCAAAACTACTAACAAACTTGTTATTTTATTGCATGGTTTAGAAGGCAATGCACAACGCACTTATATGCTTGGTGCTACCAAAGTATTTAATCATAATAATTTTGATACCGTTTGTATAAATTTTAGAGGATGTAGTGGAGACGAGAATTTAAAATATCGATCGTATCACTCTGGAGAAACTGAAGATTTGGAAAATGTGATTAATCATATCATTAAGACAAAGCATTATTCAGAAATAATTCTAAAAGGTTTTAGTCTTGGAGCTAATGTCATTCTTAAATATTTAGGAGAAGGACGATTTATTCCAAGCCAAATTAAAGCAGCAATAGCTGTTTCTGCGCCTTGTAGCCTGAAAGGCTCGTGTATAGAATTACATAAATTTAATAATGTGTTATATCATAATCGATTTAAGAAATATTTAATTAAAAAACTTAAAGAAAAACAAAAAAAGTTTCCGGGTATGGTAAGTGTTTCAGATATTAAAAGCATTAAAACCTTAAAAGATTTTGATGATGTTTACACCTCAAAAGCTCATGGATTTAAAGATGCTTTAGATTATTATAAACAATCAAGCAGCTTACAATTTCTTTCCAATATAAAAATACCAACACTAATTCTTAACGCATTAAACGATTCATTTTTATCATTAAAATGTTACCCTGTTAATGAAGCAAAAACAAATTCAAATCTATTTTTAGAAATGCCAAAATATGGGGGTCATGTTGGGTTTGTCGATAAGAAAAATGTGTATTACAGCGAAAGAAGAGCATTAGAGTTTGCATTGCAAAATATCAAGTAAATTTTCTTACATTTAAGCAAATCAATATGTATGCTCAAAAAAGTCTTCAGTTCTGCAGTATTTGGTGTAGAAGCCACAACAATTACAGTTGAGGTAAATGTAGATTCTGGAATAGGATATCATCTTGTCGGACTACCAGATAATGCTATAAAAGAGAGTAATTATCGTATCGCTGCGGCATTGCAGAATAACGGTTATAAGATACCTGGAAAAAAAATTACTATTAACATGGCTCCAGCCGATTTACGCAAAGAAGGTTCTGCCTACGATTTAACTTTAGCTATTGGTATTCTTGCAGCATCTAAACAAATACAGGCCGAAAACATTGAAGATTTTCTAATCATGGGAGAACTGTCTCTTGACGGAAGCCTACAACCTATAAGAGGAGCTTTACCAATTGCTGTTAAAGCAAAAGAAGAAGGGTTTAAAGGTTTTATTCTCCCTATTCAAAATGCCAAAGAAGCTGCAATTGTAAGCGATTTTAAAGTTTATGGCATAGATAATATTAAACAAGTTATCGATTATTTTGATAAAAACAAACAGCTTGAAGAAACTATAGTTGACACTAGGAAAGAATTCTATAAAAATCTTGATTTTCCTGAATTCGATTTTTCCGATGTTAAAGGTCAAGAAAGTATAAAACGTTGTATGGAAATTGCAGCAGCTGGTGGACACAATATAATTTTAATTGGTCCACCTGGAGCCGGTAAAACCATGCTGGCAAAACGATT
>CAYRVY010000558.1:0-1694 GCA_964427695.1 uncultured Flavobacteriaceae bacterium | reverse complement strand
ACTAAATTCAAGTGCAGTTTCTTTAACGATCTTCGCTATTTTTTTATAGTGAATATGACTAATATTAGTATATAGATGATGTTCTACCTGATTGTTTAATCCACCAGTAAAAAAACCAACCAGCCAGCTTTTAGGAGCAAAATTAGAGGTTGTAAACAGTTGATGAATAGCCCAAGTATTTTTCATGCTACCATTTTTATCAGGCAGAGGCATTTCTGTGTTTGGCATAACATGAGCCAGCTGAAACACTACACTTAATATTAAACCAGCTGTATAATGCATGATAAAAAAACCTATGAGCACATGCCACCAAACAAAACCAAGAACTAATGGTAAGACAATCCAGAGTAAATAATAAATAATTTTACTCACTATTAATTTTGTCCATTGTGTAGTAGGATTAGGAAGTTTACCATAAGATAATTTTCGCTTTAAATATTTATAAGATTGAATAAAATCGGTAGTAATTGCCCAATTTATCGTTAATAATCCATAAAGAAAAAAAGAATAGATTTTTTGGTATTTATGAATTTTAAGCCATTTTGTATGTTTGGAAAAACGAATAATGCGCCCAGCATCAATATCTTCGTCATAGCCTTGAATATTTGTGTAAGTATGATGCAATACATTGTGTTGTACTTGCCAATTATAAACATTTCCGGCAAGGATGTAAATACTGCTTCCCATAAGTTTATTTACCCATTTTTTACTCGAAAAAGCATCATGATTTGCATCGTGCATCACATTCATACCAACTCCAGCCATACCAATACCAATAACTATAATAAATATAATTTGTGTCCAAACAGGTAAATTAAGAGTTAAGATTAAAACTAAAGGCACAAGAAATAAAGCGAACATTACGATAGCTTTAGTATAAAGTTTCCAATTGCCTGTTTTTTTAATCTTATTATCTTTAAAGTAAGCGTTTACACGTTTGTTGAGTGTTCTGAAAAACTTTGCAGAATCTGTTCTCGAAAATGATAGCAGTTGCTTTGTCATATGTTAGTTTTTATAGGGAAACAAATAAATCAAATTATTACATAAGCGGCAAAGATAAATAATAAACAGACTTAACTTATAAAGATTTCATAAAATTATGAACATAAAAGCGATACTTTTGTGCAAAATGTAATAAGAAATGGTACTCATTTTAAAGTATTTCCCTAATCTCAACAACGATCAAATTGATAAATTCGAAAAATTACAGGCATTATATCAAGATTGGAATTTAAAGATTAATGTGGTCTCACGTAAAGATATTGATGAGCTATACTTGCGTCATGTACTGCATTCACTTGGGATTGCTAAAGTGATAGAATTTAAAGCAGGCACAAAAATTTTGGATGTTGGTACAGGAGGTGGTTTTCCTGGAATTCCTTTAGCTATTTTGTTTCCAGAAAGTGATTTTCATTTGGTAGATAGTATTGCGAAAAAACTAAAAGTTGTAAATGAGGTTGTAGTTGGTTTAGGTTTAACCAATGTAAAAACCACACATAGTCGCGTTGAAGATATTAAAGGCAGTTACGATTTTATTGTAAGTCGAGCTGTGGCTGCAATGCCAACCTTTGTACATTGGGTAAAAGGAAAGATTGCAAAAAAACAAAACAATTCACTTAAAAACGGAATTCTTTATCTAAAAGGAGGCGATTTAACCGAAGAATTACAAAACTATAAAGCAGCAACTATATATA
>CAYRVY010000557.1:0-1695 GCA_964427695.1 uncultured Flavobacteriaceae bacterium | reverse complement strand
GTTACTGGTTATGTCGAAAAAAACAATTTGAAAACTATTTTTAAAATAGCAAATAAAATATATAATGATCCATTTTTAAAAACACATATCGTAGAGATTTATCAAAAACAAAATGAAACCATAATACTTAAAACTAGAATGTTGGATTTCGAAATTGTTTTAGGAAATTTAGATAGGTTAGATAAAAAAATAAACAATTTTAAAGCTTTTTATCAAAAAGCAAAAAAAGATAAAACACTAAAAAAATATAGTAAAGTGAATTTACAATTTGAAAACCAAGTTGTATGTACTAAAAAGTAAACTATGGAGAGTAAAAACATTACAGTAGGATTAGACATAGGAACAACAAAGATTGTGGCAATGATAGGTCGTAAAAACGATTATGATAAATTAGAAATTCTAGGTATTGGTAGATCAAAAAGTCTCGGTGTTCATAGAGGTGTTGTAAATAATATAACACAAACAATTCAATCTATACAGCAAGCAGTTCAAGATGCCGAAGCCGAATCTGGAGCAAAAATTAAAGAGGTTACAGTTGGTATTGCTGGACAGCACATTAGAAGCCTTCAGCATAGCG
Source organism: uncultured Flavobacteriaceae bacterium (assembly GCA_964427695.1). Classification (GTDB taxonomy): domain Bacteria; phylum Bacteroidota; class Bacteroidia; order Flavobacteriales; family Flavobacteriaceae; genus PRS1. Next base: position 1,118 of record CAYRVY010000557.1, on the reverse strand, counting down.
ACTACATTACCAGATCAAATTCCGAATTGGTTATAGACGAAGACGATATTGACCGTTTAGTTAATCAAGTACATAAACTGGTTATGTTACCAGGCGAAGAAATTATTCATGTATTGCCTCAGGATTATAAAGTTGATGGTCAAGCAGAAATAAAAGAACCTATAGGAATGTATGGAGGAAGATTAGAAGCCAATTTTCATGTTGTTGTAGGGCAAGTATCGTCTATAAGAAATATTGGTCGATGTGTTAAAAGTGCAGGTTTAGAATTAGAAGGCATCACTTTAGAGCCTTTAGCATCAGCAAATGCTGTATTAAGTCAAGAAGAAAAAGAAGCAGGAGTTGCATTAATTGATATTGGTGGAGGCACTACTGATTTAGCAATTTTTAGAGATGGAATAATTAGACATACTGCTGTTATTCCTTTTGGTGGAAATGTAATAACCGAAGATATTAAAGAAGGGTGTTCAATAATAGAAAAGCAGGCAGAATTATTAAAAATAAAATTTGGATCGGCTTGGCCAGGAGAAAATAAAGAGAATGAGATTGTTTCCATTCCTGGGTTAAGAGGTAGAGAACCAAAAGAAATTACATTAAAAAACCTGTCAAAAATTATACATGCTCGTGTAGTAGAAATAGTAGAACAAGTATATGTTGAGATTAAAAACTATGGTCACGAAGAACAAAAGAAAAAACTTATTGCAGGAATTGTTTTAACAGGAGGCGGAAGCCAATTAAAACATTTAAAACAGTTGGTAGAATACATTACAGGAATGGATACAAGAGTAGGTTATCCTAACGAACATCTAGCTGGAGATAGTGACGATGAAGTTACAAGCCCTTTATATGCTACTGCTGTAGGATTGGTAATGGACGGATTACGAAGACAAGAAAAAGCATGTTTAGAAAAAGCTAATGATGATAATCACGAGTTTGGAGATTGTCATGAAGAAAATGGTGAACAAGAATCAAATCTACCTAAAAAAGAACGAAAATCATTTTTAGATAAATTAACAGAACGTGTAAAAGATTTTTTAGATAACGCAGAGTAGATATATATTAAATTATTTATTCAACAATATTGAATAAAAAACAAAACCAGTAAAATCTAATTTTATGAG
>CAYRVY010000556.1:0-1699 GCA_964427695.1 uncultured Flavobacteriaceae bacterium | reverse complement strand
GAAATTTTAGGTGAAATGAAACATCAAAACACATCTCAAATTATTAATTTTCAAAATGACTTTTTGGGAATCGAAAAAAGACGTTGGCAACTTTCTAACGATGATGAAATTCCGGTATTAACAAGCAAACAAATATCTGTTGGACTAACTTATGCTAAAAAAGGATTGTTGATAAGCGTAGATGGTTATTATAAAAATGTCGATGGCATAACAACACAAAGTCAAGGGTTTCATAATCAATACGAGTTTGTTAGAACAAATGGAAGTTATAAAGTTACAGGTTTGGATCTGCTATTAAGAAAGAATATTAATCAATTCAACACTTGGATTAGCTATACTTATATGGATAATTTGTACACATTTAAAAATCTGGAATCAAATGCATTTCCTAGTAATTATAATATATCTCATACAGTTACAATAGGTTCTGTTTATACAATGGATAATTTAAAAATCTCGGCTGGACTAAATTGGCATTCTGGAAAACCAACAACAACACCTATTATTGGAAATGAAATTATTGATAATGAAATTAATTTTGGAGCAACCAATACCGATAATCTTGACCAGTATTTAAGAGTTGATGCTTCAGCACTTTATGATTTTAGACTTACAAGTAAAGTTAAGGCTAAAGTTGGTGTTTCAATTTGGAATGTATTAAACAATGATAATGAGATTAATAATTTTTATCGTATAATTGATGACTCTGTTAATGAAACCATACAACACTCTTTAGGAATTACTACAAATGCTGTTTTAAGAGTTTATTTTTAAAAAGATTGACAAATAAGTTTTTAAAAACTTCAGGTTTTGTTTTAGGGCTATCTATCAATGATTATAAACGTATTAATTGTCATCATCATCATACATTTTATAATGGTAGATTATTAATTTACATATCTTAAATGCTGTTTCTAAATGCATTTTATCGATATTATTTGCGTTTCAACTGGTTTTTTGTAATATTGTCGAAATTATAAACAAAAAACAATTGAAAAAAGGATTTTTAGTTTGTTAGTTGTTATATACATAAACCCCATAAACTTAAAATTATGAAAAATTTTAAATTTTTATTTTTATCCCTACTTACTTTAGCTATTATTAGTTGTTCAAAAGATAATAATAATGGAGAAGGAGGCATTAATTTAACTATTAGTGCTGTTAACCAAAATGTTTCTAAATCTGTATTCAATCAAAAAGCTTTTGCTGCTGATGTAATTTTTACAGACTTTAGAATTTCGATACGTGATGTTATCTTTAAAAATGAAGATGATGTTAATAGTAGTCTTGATAGTACAAGTATAGACGAAATTCAGTTTAGAGGCCCTTATCAAATAGATTTATTAGATGGCACTAATGCTTTATCACAAACTATTGGCAATGTATTTGTTCCTGATGGAAGATATAAAGAATTGCGATTTAAGTTACATAAAGATGAGGATTTACTAGCTACTGACAATCTTTTTGATAGATCAATCTATATAGAAGGTACCATTGATGGTGTTCCATTTGTATTCTGGCATGATACCAGTGAAAATTTGGATGTAGGTAGAAGTACAGGTGTATTTGTACAAGATGGAATTGTAGATTTTACAGTACAATTTGATATATCACAATTTTTAAGTTCTCTTAATCAAATTGATTTAAGTTTAGCTACAGATAATAATGGTAATGGCTTGATTGAGATTTATCCAAATGA
>CAYRVY010000555.1:0-1707 GCA_964427695.1 uncultured Flavobacteriaceae bacterium | reverse complement strand
AATTCTTATCCGACTTGCTTTTAGTGCAATAATAAAGTTATTAGATTCTCCAATATAGTGCACTAATTTTAAAATACGAAAAACACGCATTAACCTTAAGGCTCTTAATGCAACTAAATGGTGTGTGCCAACAAATATTAAAGAAAGGTATTTGGGAATTGTAGCGAGTAAATCTATAATACCATAAAAACTAAAAATATATTTAAAAGGCTTTTTTACTGAAATAATTCTTGCAATATATTCAATAGTAAATAAAATCGTGATTACCCATTCGGCAATATTTAGGAAGTTGTGATATTTATTATCAATGCTTTTTACACTTTCCAACATTACAAAAACAATACTTGCTAAAATAACTATAAGAAGAATTACATCAAATAATTTTCCTGCTGGTGTGTCGGCTTCATAAATAATTTCATGAAGTTTACGCCTCCAATTACTGTAAGGTTTATTATTGTTCATTAAATCAAAAGTAATAAAAAGATTAGTTATTTTCTTAATTAATTTTAAGATGAACAATTTTAATTTTTTTATTCTGCCTTAAATAACTTTGAATGATGTGTTGTATGTCTCTATTGTGTTCCATATTTGTTAAAATAGATTGTAATACATCTAAATTATTAATCTGGTAATTTAGGTTGAAAAATCCAAAACCTTTATACTCACCATTTTCAATAAGTATAGCACTGTGTTCATCTATAGCTCGACCACGATCTATAATAACTATACTTTGAGTTGCAAAATTATGTTTATTAATAATTTTGATGACACGTTTATTATAATCTGTTTGAGTTTCTTCAGCAATACAAGCACCAAAACATTGTTTTATAGTATAGTTAAAACAATTGCCATTTGTAAGATGGATTCCTGTTAATTTTTGACATAAATTATGCTCGTCAGTTGTTCTGTTTACAAAACTTTTTGCACTTTTAAAATTGGAAAATGTAGTTATTGGTGTTTCTTTTCCGTTTACTTGGTCAATTTTTAAATTTATATAACCTTTTTCATCAGTAAAACTATATAATCCATGAGAAAAAGAGGTTTGTTTTAATGCACGATTAAAAATGGGTTTATTGCGTTTTATTTCTTCACTTTCTTTTAATAGAGCAATAAGTTCACTACCAGTATATTCATAAGTGACTGTTGCTACGAGAAGTTGTATTTTTTTTGATTTTGGTGCTTGAGATGTAAAGTGTTGATTTACACGCTTTTTTATGTTTTTACTCTTGCCAATATAAATAATCTCGCCATTGGTTTTATGCATATAATATACACCTATTTTTGTTGGTAATTGTTCAACAATATCTAATAACCTAGGTTCAATCTTTAATTTAATTTCTGACTTAATAGACTCTTTAATAATAATCTTTTGTAAATCTTTAGCGAGTAATAACTTAAAAAGGTTTACAGTTGCCATGGCATCTCCAGCAGCTCTATGTCTTCCACTAACAGGAATACCGAGAGATTTTGTGAGTTTACCTAAACTGTAGGAAGATTGATTTGGAATTAAAGTTTTTGCCAAATCTACTGTACAAAGTGTTTTACGCTTATATTCAAATCCTAAACGCTTAAATTCTGTTTTTAAAATTCGGTTATCAAATTGAGAGTTATGAGCTACAACAATACAATTTTCTGTAATTTCAATAATCCGCTTTGCAATTTCATAAAACTTTGGTGCATTACGCAGCATATTACTGTTTATACCTG
>CAYRVY010000554.1:0-1717 GCA_964427695.1 uncultured Flavobacteriaceae bacterium | reverse complement strand
GCTGGTGCTATTATGATTATTTTTTTGTTTCTGGGCGAACGTATTTTAAGCCTTGTAGGAATTGATGTTAACTCTTTTGCTGTTGCCGGATCTTTTATCTTGTTTTTTATAGCTTTAGAAATGATTTTAGGAGTTAAACTTTATAAAGATGATGAAAACACTGCTTTAACGGCTTCTGTTTTTCCTTTGGCTTTTCCGTTAATTGCTGGACCAGGAAGTTTAACTACACTGCTTTCTTTAAGAGCAGAATTTAGATTAGAAAATATTATTATTGCCGTAATTGTTAATGTTATCGTTATTTACATCGTTTTAAAAACATCCTCAAGAATTGAACGTTTTTTAGGTAAAAACGGAATTAGTATTACACGTAAAATATTTGGTGTAGTTTTATTGGCAATTGCTGTAAAGTTATTTACTACAAACATTAAAGCATTATTTTAATTATGAAGATATTTACCTACGTTCTTTTAGTAATCGCTATTGTTCTTGTTATTTATAATTTTACTAAAATAGAGTTTAACGACCTTTTTGGTAATGAAAGCATTATAGCTTTTATTACTGTGTTTGCTAGTCTTTGTGTAATTTTATTACTTATCATTTTAAGACTTTCCAAAAAAATTGAGAAAATTGAAAAAGGAAAATATTAAAAAAAATTTTAGATGCCTTCCTGAATTAATTGCTTAACTTTATCTATCATAACATCATTAGTATTAATAACTTGCTCATAGGCTTTAGTGCCAAATAACTGCTCGGCTAAAGTTGCTTTAATATAAAGCTTTACTTCATCGTTGTATGCGACAAAAGTTATTTTGAATCGCGTTCTATTATTTAAATATTCGTTAAAACGATTTAAAAAAGCATCGCTTACTACAAAATTATCGATAAAATCCTCTTCCTTAATGTTTTGGTAAATGCTTCTGTCTTTATCCAGATCTTCAAAAACAAAATAACTCATTATACCACTAGCCAAAATACGTTTCATGGTTTCGTTTTCCATTTTAATATTAATAGGAACAAACACGTCTGGAATAATGCCTCCTCCTCCATAAACTGTTTTGCCTTTTGGTGTTGTGAATTTTAAAGAATCGGCAACTTTAATTTTATTTACGTTAGATAATTCACCATTGTCAATTCTTTCAAAATATTCGTGATAGTAATCTTTGTTACCATTTTCGTAAGATCGCTGTATAGAACGTCCTGTTGGTGTGTAATACCTAGATACTGTAAGCCTAATTGCACTACCATCTCCCAATGCCATTTCTCGTTGCACCAATCCTTTGCCGTAAGATCTACGTCCAACAATTGTTCCTTTATCGTTGTCTTGTAAAGCACCTGCAATTACTTCACTAGCTGAAGCAGAATTTTCGTTAATAAGAACATATACTTCGCCATCTTCAAAACTTCCTCGACTTGTAGCAAAACTTTTTTGGATGCTTCCTTTATTGTTTTTTGTAAATAATATAAGCTTTCCTTTTTCTAAAAACTCATCTGCAATCTGTTCTGCAATGCCTAAAAACCCTCCTGGATTATTGCGCAAATCTAAAACAAGTTTTGTTGCTCCTTCTTTTTGAAGTTTGTTAAGTCTGTTCTTAAATTCTTTATATGTGGATTCTGCAAAACGATTTATTTTAATATATCCTAAATTATTTGTGAGCATATAAGCTGCATCTACACTTTTAATTGGTACTTCTCCTCGCTTTACTATAAACTCTAAAAG
>CAYRVY010000553.1:0-1721 GCA_964427695.1 uncultured Flavobacteriaceae bacterium | reverse complement strand
TCTTATTAATTGCAATTGCTCAAGGTAGTGGTGAGCAGTTTATATATTTTCAGTTCTAGTTCATGCGCAGGCAGGAATCTCATGAACAGAACCTTAAAGGCAATAGCATTTTTAAGATGCTATTGCCTTTAAACAAAAAACGTTCAATTTACTATGATAAACTTCTTGAGAAAAAAGCGTAAAAACTTACTCAATGAAGGCAAAATTTTTTAGAAACATCCGAAATGTCATTGCCAAGAAAATTATAATTTGCTTGGCAATCTTTTAAAATGCAACTTAAAACTAGAAGATTACCACGTCTCCCGATTCCGATAACTATCGGGAATATTGGGATTCCCTGTCTGCGGCAGGTAGGCTCGTAATGACAAAACAATAAAATATTAACCCATAACTAACAAAAAAAACTGTGTTTTATGAAGTAAATTTTAATTAATGTAACTTTTTTATAATGTTTGTTTTTCTGTCTTCTTACTATGAATTGTTGCTCCAACAACAAGTCCAGCGCTAATTATGACTAAATTTTTTATTATATATTGTCCTTCTAATGTTGGTACAAATGGTAACCTTGTAAACGTTTCACTTGGAAATAAAAAAAGAGGAGCTATTGCTCCTAACATTTGAACAAATAATAAAAACAAAGTAGTACGCAAAAACAAACCAGACATTAATCCTAATCCTATTAGTGTTTCCCAAGACGCCAAAATTATTATAGCTATATCTGCATTTACTAAACCAAAAGTTAATTTGTCAATTGTATTTAGTGCAATATCTTCAGCTGGACTTAAATTAGGGAAAAATTTTAGAACTCCAAACCAAAAAAATATTATTCCTACGCTTATTCTCAAAAATAAAATACCGTAATTCTTCATAAAAGCTATTATTTTTTTATCCGAATTATAATACAAATTGTGCATTTTTTTCATCTTATTTCTTTATTTATTCACTCGCTATTTTTAGTTTTTTAAAAGGATTTTCGAGTTACAATTTTTAGCATATTTTAATACTACAAATTTAAAAATAATATACAACTTAACATATAGAACAAACAGAATTATGTTGCGATTTAACATAATATGAAAAATAGCATTTTAAAAACCTATAAGAAAAAAAATAAAAAAGTTTAAAATGGAAAATTAACAGACAGAGTTCTATTTACACATCCTAGTAAAACTGTAAAACATGCTCGTTTCGCCATTAAAAAAATGTATTGATAACTTTTTTTAAACCAAAGCCTTAATTTTTTGTGTCTTTAGTTACTCTATGTAACACTTCTTCTGGGAATGGGAAAACAATCGTTGAATTCTTTTCTGCTGCAATATTAGACAAGGTCTGGTAAAGTCTTAATTTAATTGCCGATGGTGATTGATCAATCAATTTACCAGCTTCTAACAGTTTACCAGCTGCTTGTTCTTCAGCCAATGCCAAAATTATTCTGGCACGTCTAGAACGCTCTGCTTCTGCCTGACTTGCCATCATTCGTCTCATATTTTCTGGGAGCTGAATGTCTTTAATCTTAACATCAATTATTTCAATTCCCCATTCTTCTGTTTCTTGTTCTACAATATTTTTAATATTCTTTCCCATTTCTTCCCTTTTAGACAAAATGGTATCTAATTCCACTTTACCACAAACATCTCTTAAAGCTGCTTGTGAGAGTTGGGTAATGGCAAATTTATATTCTTCTACCTCTAAAACAGCTTTTTCGGGATTGTTAATCTTAA
>CAYRVY010000552.1:0-1724 GCA_964427695.1 uncultured Flavobacteriaceae bacterium | reverse complement strand
AGCCTACTACAAACCCTGTATTTGGCAACGAAGTAATTAACGATATAATAAATTACGAACCCGCTAATGCCAGTAACTTACCAGATTATTTTAGATGGGACTTTTCTTTTACACACAATTTTGCAATTAAGGAAACTATTAATATCCATACAGGACTTTCTTTATGGAATATTACCGATAAAAGAAATGTAATAAATAAATATTATAGGTTTACCGATATTAATTTCCCTGAAGAAGTCATTCAAAATTCTTTAGAATTTGTTCCTAATTTTATTTTTAAAGTAACTTTTTAATAAGTTATTTCTTCTTTTTTTAATTTTTAATTAACTATATGTCAGCTATTTAAATAAAAATAAAGTTTTTTTTAAAATATACAGGGTAAATAATAAATACAAAGTTGTTTTATTGATATATAAACCTAAATCTTATTATATTATGAAAAATTTAATTTATTTAACTACATTTATTTTTTTAGTAGTTTTTTTAACAAGCTGTAGCAAAGATGATGCTACACAATCAGGAACTGCTACATTAAAAATTACCGCAGGAATTGCAAATTCAAGCAGTAGTAAACAATTCGTTTCAAGAATAAATGAAAATCTTAATTTCAGCACAGGTTATGTCTGGGTAAGAGAAATTGTTTTTGATGGAACTTTAGAAACAGGCAGTTCTATTAGTAGAACCGTTGAACGCTTTTCAAAAATTGATTTTGCTACAGGTGTAGCAACTCCTAGTCTTGATGATATTACAATACCTGCAGGAACTTACACGTTTGTAAATCTTGGTATTGAGTTAAGAGATGAAGACACACAACCTGCTATTATAATGGAAGGAACGTATACTCGTACTGATAGTTCTACTTCTCCAATTCGTTTTGAGTTTAATTCTGGTGAAGTTTTCGAAGCAGAAACTTCTCAACAGGTTACAGTAAATGAAGCTGAGACAGTACTTTCAAGAATTGTTTTTGATCCTAGTGTTTGGTTTAGTGTTGTATCTACAAATGCTCTGGAGAATGCCAATTTAAATAGTGAAGGAGTGATTGTTATTAGTGAAACTAGCAATGCCTCTATTTTTGATTTAGTTGCAGACCGTTTAGACGTTAGTACTGAATCTGTATTCGAATAATTAGCAATTGAATAAATATACAAAATGAAATAAATGTTAAAAATAATTGCATTATATCGATAAAATATGTATTTTAGCGATTATATTTAACATTTAGTCTATAAAAAACAAATCTAAACCTTAAAATTATGAAAAATTTATTTAAACTTAGCCTACTTGTACTTTTTGTAACAGTTCTGGCTTCATGTAGCAAAGATGATGCTAATTCAGATGTCAATGTAAGACTTGCAGTGACCACAACAAGCTCATCAACTGCAACGCAATCTCGATTAGCACCTAATGATTTAGTATTTACTTCTGGCACAATTACCATTAGAGAAGTAGTATTTGATGGAGATAACGGAAGTGTATCAGTATCGAGAACACACGAACAAATTGCTGATATAGATTATGCAACTGGAACAATTACTCCAGTAGTTGTGGTTTCAGTACCTGAAGGAACCTATACAAGTGTGAATTTAGGAATTGAGTTGCAAGATGAAAACTCAAGCCCATCAGTTGTTATTGAAGGAACCTACACACACACCAATGGAGATGTTATTCCTATTAGATTTGAATTTAATAGTGGAGAAGTATTTGAAGCAAATGCAGCAAGTGTT
>CAYRVY010000551.1:0-1729 GCA_964427695.1 uncultured Flavobacteriaceae bacterium | reverse complement strand
AATCCAGAAGGTTTAACTTTTTGAGTAAAAGGATGTCCTCCTTCAAGGCTGATATTATAGGCATTCTCAGTTTGCCATGCAAGCGTCGTTGAATTACCTTTTTTGATATTTGTTTTTTTTGCCGTAAAAGAAATAATTTTAGGAATTTTAATCGTTGACTTCCATGATTTTGTAAATGGGAATTTTTGGCACAAAATCTCACTTCGAAAAGCTATCATGCATATCTTAATACTTTTACTTGAAAAATTCTTCGTTTGAGGGCGTTTTATTATCTTAAGACTTACCTGATTATTTCCAGGTTTTAATGGAACCTTTGCAATGTCAACATCTCGGAAATTATAGCTTCCATCTTCCATTTCAGGAAAAGCATGAATATAAATATCCTTAGAGCCTGTCTTTCCATTAAAACTATAATCGACAGTTACTATAAGTTCTGAATCAGAAATATGGTCTGCCATAAAATTACTTATACTTATCTCTTGTACTATAGCTTTTTTATCTTGTGCTTGACTTTGTATAGTAAAACATAAGAATACTATACTTAAAATTATTTTGATTCTATTTTTCATAATTTAATTGTTAAAAGATGATGTTTCTATGGCTTCTGTATCATCATCATTTCCTCCGCATGTTATTAATAATAACACAGTAATAAAAATCATCATGTTGCAAGTACTATTTTTTAGTATTTTCATGATTATATTTTTATGTTTTATTAATAAACAGGATTTATTTTTGTTCAATTATTAAAGCTCCTGTTGCTACTTTAACTGAATATCTTATTGCTTTTTCATTTTCTTTCATTTCAGTGTCTGTAATAGCATTTGTTTCTGATCCAACATCTTCTGTTTCTAATCCAGCTTTTGCTGTTACTATCCAAGCTGAAGCTTCAAGTTCAGCATAGGCCTTCATTGATGAGGACACTTCTTTTGAATTAGTTACTGCCTTCGATGCTCCTGTTTTGGTTGAAGATATAACCTCAACCTCTTTGCTTTCAAAAGAAATTTTAAAAAGAAGCTCTTTGTTTTCTGGAAGTGTAAAATGTATATTATTTGACACAAACTGAATACTATCTATTATAGGTGTATTTGTATCAATACTTCGAGGTTCTTCAGCTGGATTATAAGTGATCATAATTGTTCCAGAATCTCCTACTTGCATATCTAAAATTTCTGTCGCTCTAACACTTCCAGCACCAAGAAATAAATTTGACATTTGTACAAAATCACCACTTCTAGTAACTTCTATAGATGCTGTGATCATTCCTGTTAAAGGTTTATTATTAAGATCGTTGATTGTAAATGCAAAAGCGACTTCATTTTTTTCATTCTTCTGCGCATGTAATTGAGCAGTACTTATCATTAGTATTATTCCAAAAATTAAATTGATCTTTTGTTTCATAATTAATTGTTTTAAGTTTAATATTAATCTTTTAATTCTTTAACAAGTGTTTTTATACTATCGCTAAATTTATTTAAATCGAAGTTTTGAGGGTCGTCATGACCATTTTTAATTCCTTGGTCTAAAACAGCATGATAAGCAGGCACCAACCAATTTCCAGCTCTTGCAGAGGTGCAGATATATAATAATGCTAGTTTTTTATATTGTTCGTTAGTAAAACCAGGATCTGAGGCAATTATATCATTATCTTTCCATTTTCCGTCTTTAGATTTTCTTGGCTGAACTAACTCTATTTGGACAAATAATCCTCTAGAAATTGCTCTATTTA
>CAYRVY010000550.1:0-1733 GCA_964427695.1 uncultured Flavobacteriaceae bacterium | reverse complement strand
ACTAAAGCTCCTACTTCCATCGCATCAAAAATCGCCTTATTTACTGCTGGATAACGTTCTCCTCCTGCGGTTGCTTCTTGTACAAAAGCATCCGAATGTATTTTGGTAACGTTTATGAATGGTTTTTCTTGAGTAACTGCATCAGCAATATTATTTGTGGTTTCTTGTAAAATAGTTTCCCAAGCCACATCAACATCATCAGAAATTACAACAAAGCTATTTCGCCAACTGCCATAAGATTCACTTTGATAATAGGATTCTACTTTATCTACAAGCTCTTTTGCTCTTTGTGGTGTGTCGGCTAAAATTCTTCCTACGGCAATATCTAATCTATCTGAAGTATGCATACTTCCTTCATAATCATCCATCATGCCATAAAAATCATCAGAGACAAACGAGTCTGTTAAACTAAAACTATTTAAAGTATACCATGAGGGCACAACATTAGTATTGCCAGAAATTCTGTCTTTATAATCAAAAGACCCATCTCCAAACAAGCACAAATATTTTATTTTATTATCTCGAGCATTATCATAAACATATTTTACAAAATTTCTAATGGCTGAAATGTCTTGATTTCCCGAACTGAATTCGTTATATATAGTGTTTAATGTAACGACCTTTACATTTAAATTATATTGATTTCTGTTTATTTGAGCTAATCTTTCAGCTTGAGTTTGCATATCTTCTCTGACTATGATAATATAATCAACATCATCAAATTGACCTTGATTATTTAAAAAAATAGTGCCTTTTAAATTTTGATTTGCAACACTTGATTGTGAATCTTTAAGTGGTTCGAAGTAATCTGAATTATCTACAGCAAGATAAATTCTTTGTTCTCCTAACTGTGCTTTAATACTAAAGGTGGAATTTGAGTCTTCATTTATAACTGTTGTAATATTGTGCTTATCTGTAACATCCCAAACCTGTGATATTGCTGATGCATTAGAAATGTTATATTGACCTATTCCACTTGCTAATTGTACATCATTATTTTTAAACAAAAATTGATTTCCTGTATGTGTTAGCGCTCTAGTTGCTTCAACAGAAATATAATCTAAATATCCTATTGAAGACGGGTTTCCATTGTTATTATAATTTAATTCAACAGAGATTGTTCCTATAGATATGGGTAAGCTTCCAATAAAAAAATCTTCTGTCACCATTATCGGGTCTTTTATTGGAATAAAAGTAAAGTTTTTAATACTGGTTCCATTCACTTTTAATTCCATAGATGTTTGTATCTCTCCAACAGCAGCAGTATATACTTTAAGAAAAATAGACTCTGTAGTTATTATATTTAAAAATTCGAAATTAAATGTTTTTACATTCTCAAAATCAAAACGATCTCCAAACCATCGTCTGCCAAGACTAGCTAAATTAAATTCATCAATTTCATGAAACTTATAATCATGAAACGTATCAATAATAGTTGTAGGTTCTCCTATAGGTTGGGTTAAAGTTTGAATACGTTTTCCATTTCCAGAACCAATATTTATAAAATAATATGACTTATCTGTAAATATGTTATTGTTTGTATTGCTTTCTGCATTAAATCCTTGAGGCCCTTTTCCATAAAACAAAATATGGTCATCATTATTAAAGACTCCATCTTCTTCACCAATAAACTGTATTGCATTTTCGGTTATATCTAAAGGAAAATTTACTGCATTCTCAAGTGGTAGCATACTACCACCATGTCCATAAATTTTAATTCTTCTTGGGTCAAC
>CAYRVY010000549.1:0-1741 GCA_964427695.1 uncultured Flavobacteriaceae bacterium | reverse complement strand
TACAAAAAAATCGTTTTTAAATTAACTAAAGAATGATAATTGTCATATAAATTTATAACTTTAATCAATTTACATCTGTTCTAAATAATGATTTTAAGGTGTTTTTATTTTTGTATAATTATAGTTTATCATTTTATAGAAACTGTTAATAACTTCTGTGTAAGGAATTCATCAAAAAACCTACTTTTGTTTTATAAAAATAAATAAAAATTATGTCAGAAACAATAGAAAAAGTAAAATGTTTAATTATTGGCTCTGGACCTGCTGGTTATACTGCCGCAATATATGCTGCCAGAGCTAATATGTTTCCTGTGTTATATCAAGGTACTGAGCCTGGAGGTCAATTAACAACGACTACTGAAGTAGAAAACTATCCAGGTTATCCCGACGGGATTTCGGGACCAGAAATGATGATAGAGTTTCAAAATCAAGCGAAACGTTTTGATACAGATGTTCGTGATGGCTGGATTACAAAAGTGGACTTTTTGGGAGATGTGCATAAGGTTTGGGCTAATGAAACCAAAGAAATTCATTGTGAAACTGTTATTATTTCAACTGGAGCTTCTGCAAAATATTTAGGATTAGAATCTGAGCAAAAATATTTAAAACTTGGCGGTGGCGTTTCTGCATGTGCTATTTGTGACGGGTTTTTCTATAGAGGACAAGAAGTTGTTATTGTAGGCGCTGGTGATTCAGCTTGTGAAGAGGCTCATTATTTGTCAAAGCTTTGTAAAAAAGTAACGATGTTAGTACGAAGAGACCAATTTAGAGCTTCTAAAATTATGGAGGCAAGAGTTAGAAACACAGAAAACATTGAAATATTATTAAATACACAAACCGTAGAAGTTTTAGGTAATGGACAGGTAGTTACAGGTGTTCGTGCTAAACACAATATTACAGGTGAGGTCATAGATATTCCAGCGACAGGATTTTTTGTGGCAGTAGGACATAAACCAAACACCGATATTTTTAAAGACTTTTTAGATTTGGATGAAACAGGTTATATCATTAATGTTCCTGGAAGTTCAAAGACTAATGTTGCGGGCGTTTTTGTTTCCGGAGATGCGGCAGACCATGTATATAGACAAGCTGTAACAGCTGCAGGAACTGGTTGTATGGCTGCATTAGATGCCGAACGTTACTTGGCTGCAAAAGAAGGATAATTTACAGATTGAAAATAAAAAACCGAAGCAATGCTTCGGTTTTTTGGTTGGTTAGGTTGGTTGGATTTTTACTGTTTTCTTATACTGCCAGAAACACCGTCTTTTTTGCTTATTTTTTCTGGGTTTCCATAATATTTTATATCACCACCACTAGAGGCTTTTGCATATAACTCTTTGGATGTGTTTACTGTAATATCTGCACCACTACTTGCTCTTGCTTCGCAGGTACTGGTTTTTAAATTTCCTGCTTTTATATCACTCCCACTAGACGCTTTAGCATATAATTTATCTGTTTTTCCAGACAAGCGTAAATCACTACCACTACTCGCACTACATTCTATAACATGGGTATCCACGTCTAATTCCATATCACTTCCGCTAGATGTAGAGATTTCTAAACTCTCGGTAGTAATTGTATTTGTAGAATATACGTCGCTTCCACTGGAAGAAGATATTTTAGTAATATCTTTAAAGCTTACCATTACTTTTTTAGAAGAGGCATGTCTAATGTTTTCGTCTGCATAAATGCGCAAAACATTATTTTCTACTTCTGTCATAATAATATCGTGTAAATTTTC
>CAYRVY010000548.1:0-1746 GCA_964427695.1 uncultured Flavobacteriaceae bacterium | reverse complement strand
AATAAAGGCATTCGAGTTATTGTGGCTGGTCTTGATATGGATTTTAAAGGAAATCCGTTTGGCCCAATGCCTTCTTTAATGGCAACTGCAGAGTATGTAACTAAAGTACATGCAGTTTGCACAAGAACTGGTAATTTGGCGCAATACAGTTACAGAAAAGCTAAAAGCGATGCCCTTGTGCTATTAGGCGAGGTTGATGAATACGAGCCTTTAAGCAGAGCTGCTTATTACAAAGCTATGCTGCGTGATAAAGTCCGTAATATAAAGGTTAATGATGCCGTAGAAGTTCCTACTAAAGCAAAATAGTACAAATGCCTAAAGCAAAAGAAACCATACTTGAAATAAATCTAACTGCGCTTAAACACAATTTCGAATATATAAAATCTAAAATCGATAGCAAGACAAAACTCATGGCTGTAGTAAAAGCTTTTGGCTACGGAAGTGATGCTTGTGCTGTTGCTAAATATCTTCAAGATCTTGATGTTTACTGTTTTGCAGTTGCATTTACAAGTGAAGGTGTTGCTTTGCGTAAATCGGGAATTACAAAACCGATTTTAGTATTGCATCCTCAACCTGTAAATTTTAAATTGCTTATTGATAATTGTCTAGAACCGAGTTTATATAATGCTAAGGTTTTAAATGCGTTTATAAAAGTTGCTTCTGAAGAAAATCAGAATGACTATCCTGTTCATATTAAATTTAATACAGGACTAAACAGGCTCGGTTTTCAGGAAGATGATGTGGATTATATTGCTTCAAAATTAAAAAAATCTAATAGTGTCCAAGTGAAATCTGTTTTTTCGCATTTAGCTGCAAGTGAAGATTTGAATGAAAAAGAATTCACTTTAACTCAAATTGAAACCTTTAAAACGATTGTTGAAAAATTTGAAAATAAAATTGGCTACAAAACTCTGCTTCATATTTGCAACACTTCTGGAGTCTTAAATTACCCTGAAGCTCATTTTGATATGGTACGATGTGGCATTGGTTTATATGGTTTTGGGAATTCTTCAACAGAAAATAAAAACTTTAAACCAATAGCGACATTAAAGTCTGTGATTTCACAAATTCATCTTATTGAAGAAGGCAAAACAGTAGGTTATAATAGAGCCTATAAAAGTGGCACAACCCAAAAAACAGCAACAATCCCAATTGGTCATGCAGATGGTATTGGTAGACAATATGGAAATGGAAATGGTTTTGTAATTATAAATGGACAACAAGCTTTAATAATTGGAAATGTATGTATGGATATGATTATGGTCAATATTACTAATATAGATTGTAAAGAAGGCGATGAGGTCATAATTTTTGGAGAACATTCAACTGCTGAAAATTTTGCGGAAACAATTAATTCCATTTCCTACGAAATAATTTCTGCCATATCGCAACGTATTAAACGCGTGGTTATTAGATAGTTTTTCATAATTGTATTTTTTGATTATATTCGTAGTTCACTAACTTAAATATAGAAATTATGTTAAAAGAATTCAAAGAGTTTGCAATGAAAGGCAACTTGGTAGATATTGCCGTTGCATTTGTAATGGGAGCGGCTTTCAATAAAGTGGTTGCCTCATTTACTGGCGGAATAGTATCTCCTCTAATTGGTCTTATTTTTAACACAGATTTTAAAGATCTAAAATATGTAATTAATGAAGGTGTTGCTGATGAAGCTGGTAATATAGCTGGAGAAGTAGCAATACTTTATGGTGATTTTGCGACAAATATAATTGACTTTATTATTGT
>CAYRVY010000547.1:0-1751 GCA_964427695.1 uncultured Flavobacteriaceae bacterium | reverse complement strand
GAACAATTAAAATTAGAGCTTTAAGTTTTTATATTTGTAAAGGTTATTTGTTTAGATTCCCGCTTTTGCGAGAATAAAAATTTCAATCAATTTTTAATGAAGAAACTCGCTTTCATCCTCATAATTTTACTTTCAATACTAAATTGTGAAAACTCTAAAAAAAGCAGTACTAAACTTTCGCATTTAATTCTTGAAAATTCTTCATTAATATTAAAAATAAATGATTTAGAAGCCTTTAAAAGTGATATAAAAAATAACGCTTTTATTAATAAATTGCCTTCCTCTATTTTACAAATAAACGTAAGCAAATATATTGAAAATTTAAATACTAACAATCCTGTTTTGGTCTGTTTTCAAACAACCGACAGCATTGTCAATTACTCATTTATAACAAAATTTCACGATAGTTTATTTGGCATAAATAAAACAGATTCGTTAAAAATACACTTCAAAATTATAGATAGTATTTATATAGGCTCTTCATCTCAAGACATTATAGATAAATTAAGTGTAAATGAAAATTATGAATTCGAAAACCTATTTGAAACCACAAATAACAATAGTTCTTTTTCGGTTTTTTTAGACAGTAAAAATTCCCTTAATTTAGGAAACTCAATTTTTATTCAAGAGATTAATTCTTTTTCAAATTCAGTTATTTTAGATGCTGAAATATCTCCAGACCAGATAATTTTTAATGGCATAACAATTGAAAAAGACACTTTACCACAACTCCTTAAGGTATTTAAAAATACCAATCCGCAAGAAAATACGATTCAACATATAGTCCCTTCAAATAGTAAAGGCTTTTTAAGTTTAACCTTTGATGATTTTGAAGTGTTTTATAAAAACGTGAAAAGCATCAATGCAAACTCTATTGATTCTTTAGTTAATTACGATTTATTTCACACCATAAATGAAGTTGGAGAAATCTATTTCGATACCGAAACTGCTGTGGTCTTAAAATCCATTGATGTTTTAGCTACTAAAGAAGCCTTGTTAGACTATCAAAATGTAGTTTCAAATTTTAGAACTATTCCTGTTTTTGAATTTTCTGATTCCGAGATATTCACTACTGTTTTTAATCCTTTTATAAGTAATAATAATCATTCAAAATATATTAACATTGATGATTTTTTTGTATTTGCCAATTCTGAAACAACTCTACAAAACATAATTACAAACTTTCAGAATGGCACAACATTTTTAAACACCAATGCTTTTACAGATGCCATGCAATCATTGAGCGACGAATCTTCACTTTTGGTTTTTGTAAATCCTACGAGATTAAAAGAAATTATTTCTTCAATTGCCAATAAAAACCTTAGCGATTTAAAGTTAAACAATTATAAGGCTTCTGCTATTCAATTTGTACAAGATGATGGTTTTATACATATTAATGGAGTTATAAAAAAGAATAAATCCAGAGATAGACAAAACTCGGTGTCTGAAGAATTTACCGTTACACTTGATGCAGATATCATGATGCAACCGCATTTTGTCACTAATCATCGTAGCAAACAAAAAGAAATTGTTGTACAAGATATAAACAACAATTTGTATTTAATTTCTAATACAGGAAAAGTACTTTGGAAAAAGAAACTCCATGGAACTATTTTAGGACAAGTGCAACAAGTAGATTTGTATAAAAATGGAAGATTACAATTAGCTTTTGCTACACCTAAACGCATTTATATTATTGACAGAAATGGTAATGATGTTTCTCCGTTTCCGTTAAAATTTAATTCTGAAAT
>CAYRVY010000546.1:0-1752 GCA_964427695.1 uncultured Flavobacteriaceae bacterium | reverse complement strand
TGTTTTTTGCGTTTAAATTAAAAATCTTGAATGTATTTAAATTGAAAAGAGTTTGTTTCTCAGTAAAGTTTTTAAAATCTCTTGAGCCTAAGCCAATTTTTAAATCGAACACAAAGTTTATGGGAAAAAGAATATTATAGTGCTGCCTTTTTATATACTCATAACTTAAACTATAAAAAACCGAATTATAATCTTGAATGGTTTCAGTTAAATTACCATCTAGTAAATTATTAGATTGAATACCTTCAATACCAAAACCTATTTTTTGTTTGTTATTAATTTGATAAAATATACCTGCAGATTGATTTACTGTTGTAAATGTTGAATCTTTTTTAAATATGTTTAAAGCAAATTCAGTTCCTATAGCTGTGCCAAAAATATAAGGGAGCTTAAAAAGGACTTCAAAAGTTTTTTGATCATTTTCATCACTTTTATAAACCAAATTAAAAGACTCTCCATAATTAAGATTGTTTATGAGGTTTAAATTAAGGTAACCATTAAATTCAATTTTATTGCTAGTTTCATTGGTTCCAAAACCAAGAAAGCCATCAAAGTTATTACTTTTACTTTTTTCTAAATATAAATAAATAGTTGTAGAGTCTTTTGTAAAGAGAATTTCAGGAGGCTTTATCTGGTTAGCAAAAGGCAGAGAATTTAACGCTTCGGTTTTTTCTTTTATATCATTTAAATTAAAAGCATCTTTGTTTCTAATTTTTAAATAGTGTTTTAAATAAGATTTAGGAAAGTTCTCATACCCTTTAACTATAATATTATCTACGCTTCTTTTTTTATCGTCAGAAAGGATTAGTTCTGCTTGTATATTAAAGTCATCTTTCTTTTTTAGGTTTATAAGTTTAAGCGAAGCAAAGGGTTTACCAACTTCAACTATTTGAGAATTTATATAATTAAGGATGTTTTCGGTTTTAGAAATAGTTGTTATAAAATATTCTTCAGTAATTGTGTTGGAAACAGGCTCTAATATTTCTTTTGAAAGCAATTTATTATCGTAGTATATATATATGGTGTAATATTTTTTATTCAAGTTGAATTTTGCAACATATATTGAATCGTTTTTTTTGTCATTTGACATTAAATTATTTTCAATAAAACCTAATTTTTGAAGTTTTATATGTTGTGATTCAATTTCATTTTTTAGCGATACAAAATCAGAAAAACTTTTTTTATAATTTAGAGAATCAATAACAGCAGTTTCTAAACTGTCTTTTCCTTTTATAATAAGGCTTAAGTTTTGAGCATAAGTAAATGTTAAATCTACAGTGCTTAAAATAAGGTATAAAATTACAATTTTTAAAGTCCTCAATGTTGTGCTTTTGTGTGTAAAATTAACTGAAAAATAATTCAAATAATATAAGCTATAAATTAATTTTTATTTAAGTTGTAAAATTAAGACTTCAACATTTGAATAATTCATTTTAATTTCTACCTTTGCAGCCCTTTAAAAGAGGGTTTATAGAATAATATTAGAAAATAATATGCCAACAATTTCACAATTAGTACGAAAAGGAAGAACCAAAATAACCAAGAAGAGTAAATCGGCTGCTTTAAATTCGTGTCCTCAAAGACGAGGAGTGTGTACACGTGTTTATACTACAACACCAAAAAAACCTAACTCTGCAATGCGTAAAGTAGCGAGAGTAAGATTAACAAATGGTAATGAAGTAAATGCATACATTCCTGGAGAAGGACACAATTTACAAGAGCACTCGATAGTATTGGTTAGAGGTGGAAGGG
>CAYRVY010000545.1:0-1753 GCA_964427695.1 uncultured Flavobacteriaceae bacterium | reverse complement strand
GGATCTACATCTGGATTCTCTTCTTCACCAACTGTCAATTGTAATTCAGTATCATTTGATAATGATTCAGGTGTACAAGAAAAAAGGTTAATGTTTAATAAAATAATAGCACAGATAAACAATGTTTTTTTCATCACTTAAGTATTTAAGGGTTAAACAAACGTTATCCTTGTGCTGTACAGCTTTAATGTAAGTAGGTTATTGGTATAGGAAATCAACTTCTCACTTAGTTGCTACTAATAACCTTAAATCGATATTGTAAAAGTATTTTAATAGAAAAAGAAAAAGGTTCCAATAATGGAACCTACTAATGAAAGTTTTGGATTTTTTTACACACTTAAATAATAGCTAGTCTTTGAAGTTTTAATAGTAACTGCTTATCGTTTTCGACTTCTAATCTATCACAAAGTAAATCAATTCTTTTTTTTATTGATTTGTAACTAAGAGGGGCTTTATCTTTAATTACTTTCCCTTCCCAATCAATTATCGCGTTTGCTTTAGATAAAAAGTTAATTATCTGTTCATCAACTTCGTCAATTTTAGAAGCATACTTGAATCGTTGTAATTGTAATTGATGAACTATTTGACTAAAATAGGTCTCTCCTTTTATAATTCTATCTATAGCGAAAATTAATTCTTCAGAACTATTATGAGATTTAATAACATATCCTTTTGGATGATAGTTGTTGATTACTGGGTGGATATATTCCATTTCATCGTGAGAAGAATAAATTATAGTAGCAATATTTAAATTATTGCTTTTGAGATGTTTGAGAAGTTGTTTTCCGTTTTTTATAACATGATTTGCATAATAATTTTTAAATGTTAAATCAAGTATAAGTAAAGTAACTGGAAAGGATACTTTGTTTTGTTTAATAATATCAAATCCTAAATCACAATTACTGGCTACACTTAATTTGGCTTCATGATAATTATTATGAATCCTACGTTCCATATTCTCAAATGTATCTTGCTCATCTTCAATAATTAAAATATGGTACTTCATTTTATGCTAGTGCTAAATAAATTCCAATGTTAGTTCCTTTACCTTTTTCACTTTCAATCTTTATATTTCCGTTAATCTCATTAATTCGCATTTTCATATTAGTAAACCCTAATCCAAATATAACTTTATTCTTATCAAAACCTTTTCCGTCATCTGTAATTGTAATATAAAGTTGTTTACCTTTTCTCTGAAAATCAAGATTAACTCTTTTTGCATTAGAGTGATTATAACTATTAGAAATTCCTTCACGAATTACAATAAATAAGTTTCTTTTTATAGTATTATTTATAGTATTCCATTTTATATTAAAAAGTCCTTTCTGATGCAATGAAATGTTTTTAGTATCATATGTTGCAAGAAGTGTGATTATTTGTTCATCAAATTCACTTTCTTCAAATGAAACCTGACTTAATTCTCTAGACAACTTACGGATACTCTCTTTAATTTCATTAACCTTATTTGCTAAAGTAATATTTTTATTTTTTTTAAGTTCAATAACAATACCCTCAAGTATTTTTGCTTTTTGATCATGCAAATCCTCTCCTATTTTTTGATGCTCTATTTGTTTTGCTCTTGCAATATCAAGCTGTGCATTGTATAAAAGTTCATGCCTTTTATTTCTTGTATAAATAACAATAATCAATACTACTATGATTGTTGCACCAAATAAAGATGCAAAAAGCTGTTTTTGTCTGTTCTTTTTCTCAATTAGCAAATCTTGTTTAATAATATCTGCTATTAATTGTA
>CAYRVY010000544.1:0-1765 GCA_964427695.1 uncultured Flavobacteriaceae bacterium | reverse complement strand
TTATAATTAAAGTCTTTCATTTTTTGTCTTCTTTCATCAGCTCTTTCCTTTAACAATTCTGAAATTGGACTATTAATTGGATCTAATTCTTCTGTTAAATTCTTTTCTTTTAGTTTTTCTTCAACAACTTTCTTTTCAAAAACTATATCATTTTCAACATCTAAAGCAGTATCATTATGCTGTTCTACATTTTTATTTATTGACGATTCTAAAGCTATATACTCGTCTAAGACGTAGCGTGTTTCTCCTTTTTTATTAGCTTCTGTTACTGTTATAAGTTCTATATAATCCTTAACTGGCATATCTTTTACTTTCTGATCCAATTCAAAAGTAATTTTTTCTTTAGCCAAAAGTTTTTCATCCTCTATTTTTGAAGCAGAGATTGGCAAATCGAAAGTTAATATGGTTTGGTTTTCCTGAAAATCTTCAACAATTACTTCTTCGGAAACAACTTCATTAATAATAAAATCATCTTCTTTAACGTTTAGCAAAACTTCATCATAAACAACATTCATGTTTTTAATGATTTCTGTTGTAGCAATAAGATCCATTTCCTGAACTTCGTCCTCAATTAAAGTATGAACAATTTTTTCTTTATCCTTTTCTAAAGTAATATCAGGTGTAATTATTGCAGGTTCTCTTTCGGTGATTAAATCTTGTTCGGTAGTTTGATTATCTTCCAAAGAGTGTATTACTTTTTTAGCTTCGGTATTTGTTATATCGTCTTGCTGCTCTACGTCAAAACCAGTCGCAATAATAGTTACAGCAATTTCATCTTCTAAAGACTCGTCTTCACCAACACCCATAATAATATTTGCACCATGACCTGCTTCAGTTTGAATATGATCGTTAATTTCTCCTATTTCGTCTATAGTAATTTCTTGAGAGCCAGAAACGATAAGCAACAATACGTTTTTAGCTCCAGTAATTTTATTATCATTTAATAATGGAGAATCTAAAGCTTTTAAAATGGCATCGTGAGCACGATTAGTTCCTGAAGAAGCCGCAGACCCCATAATGGCAGTTCCGCTATTGCTCAAAACTGTTTTTGCATCATGCAAATCGATATTTTGTGTATAGTGATTTGTAATAACTTCGGCAATTCCTCGAGAAGCTGTAGAGAGCACTTCATCGGCTTTAGAAAAACCAGCTTTAAACCCAAGATTACCATAAACCTCACGAAGTTTATTATTATTTATTACAACTAAAGAATCTACCTGTTCTCGTAAAATCTCAATACCTTTTTGAGCTTGTACATTCCGTATTTTTCCTTCGAATTGGAAAGGTATCGTAACAATTCCTATTGTTAAAATATCCATCTCCTTGGCTAATTTAGCAATAATTGGAGCAGCTCCTGTTCCTGTTCCGCCTCCCATTCCTGCTGTAATAAATACCATTTTTGTGTTCTTATCCAACATACTACGTAAATCTTCAAGGCTTTCTACAGCGGCTTGTTCTCCAATTTCTGGATTTGCACCTGCTCCTAATCCTTCGGTTAGATTTACTCCAAGCTGAATTTTGTTAGGCACACCACTATTTTGCAATGCTTGTGCGTCGGTATTGCAGATTACAAAGTCAACACCTTTAATCCCTTGTTTAAACATGTGGGTTATAGCGTTGCTGCCTCCTCCTCCAACACCAATTACCTTGATGACATTGGATTGATTTTTTGGTAAATCGAAGGTTATATTACCAATCTTTTTGTTGCTACTCATAAAATTAGATTTTACTGGTTTTGTTTTTTATTCAATATTGTTGAATAAAT
>CAYRVY010000543.1:0-1765 GCA_964427695.1 uncultured Flavobacteriaceae bacterium | reverse complement strand
TATCGTTTAAAGATATCTTTCATAATTGGTTTACGCTCATTTTCAGTTAATGCTCTGACTCCTTTATCTTTTGTAATTGAATCAACAATATTTAAAACTGATTGATGACAATATGTTTGAAACATAGAAGCTGTATCAATCTTATAAAATGTAATTGGATAAAACTTTTGAATAAGCCAATTTCCTATGAATGGCACACGATTTAATATAATTTTTCCAATAGGTGTTTTGTAAATCAACCACCACGAAATGAAAAAACCATCTCCAAATGGAGCGGCACAAATATCATATTGAAAATCTTTCCACATTACACGAACATACAGGCGATTTCTTGACATTGTACCGCCTTCACTCAACTGAACATAGGATGTTGAAATGCCTGAAATACCATGACTTAAAATTTCTTTTTTAATTTCTTGGTAGAAGTCTTTTGATGAATACTTAAAATCATCAATGAGCTTGAACCAATGTGAATGAACATCTTTTTTGGTTCGTTTTAAAATAATGTAAGTAATCAAAATAATTAAGAAGAAAAATAGAATAGAAGAATCCATAATAAACTCAAACAATTCCTCATACCAAGATTGTTGATTTTTTACTAGGAGCAAAAATGAGATAATTAGTGTCATAATTATAATTATTTTCGGTTAGTTTTATTCTTTTTAGGAAACCATATTTTTGAAAACTCATCTTCTTCAGTGCCTAATGGGAATAAGATGTGATACCATAAACAATTACCGTAATATCTCATTAATCTTATCCAATATGGTAGTCTCCGTTTTTTCAAAAGATAATATTAAATGGTTTTAATATATATAGATAAACACCTCTTCATAGGATATTTAAATCAAATTTATTAATACAGAATTAGGGGAGTTTTGAATGATTTTAATTGAATAAAATCAAAAGTGTATGCTAATTTAATTAAAAATAAACATTTAACAATTATTGATTAATTATTTAATACATACTAAGTTCAAACAATAAGTGCAACAGATAACAAATATCGGAAAGCATGCTTTCCGATATTTGCAAAAAATCTGATTGCCGATGAATTACCAACAATTAATCGACTCTCAAAGATACCAAATAGAAGCGTATTTAAAAGCAAATTTTACACTTACACAAATAGCTATTGAGTTAGGAGTGCATAAAAGTACAATAAGCCGAGAGTTAAGAAGAAACAATAAAAAACGTAGTTATAATGCCAGTTATGCCTCAATGTTAAGTAAAGAGCGCAAGAAAGAGAGTTATAAGCACCATGTGTTTGATCAGAATATGAAACGATATATTGATACAAAACTAACAGAGAGTCAATGGTCTCCAGAGCAAATTAAAGGTCGCTGTGATTTAGATAATGTTGCTATGGTAAGTGTAGAAAGAATCTATCAATATATTTATAAGAACCAAGCTGAAGGAGGCACTTTATATCTGCATTTAAGAACGGCTCGTAGATGGCGTAAAAAGCGTTTAAACAGAAAACACCAAAGAGGTCAAATACCTAATAGAATTATGATTAACCAGCGACCTAAAGAGGTAGATACCAAAGAAAGATTTGGGGATTGGGAAGTCGATACTATTATTGGAAAAAACCATAAAACAGCTATTCTTACATTAACAGAGCGTAAAAGTCAATTTGAGTTAATGGCTAAAACTGACGGAACCAAAGCAGAATCTATACGAAAACAGATGATTAATCTTCTTGCTCCTTTTAAGGAACTTGTAAAAACAATAACTTCTGATAATGGAAAAGAGTTTGCTAAAC
>CAYRVY010000542.1:0-1767 GCA_964427695.1 uncultured Flavobacteriaceae bacterium | reverse complement strand
GAATTAATGTATTTACAACACGTCCAGACACTATTTTCGGAGCAAGTTTTATAACATTGGCTCCAGAACATGAGCTTGTACACAAAATCACAACTACAGAACAAAAATCAGAAATCGAAGCCTATATTGAAGCTACAGCAAAACGTAGCGAACGCGATAGAATGGCAGATGTAAAAACCATTTCAGGTGTTTTTACAGGAGCTTATGCCGAACATCCATTTACTAAAAAACCGACTCCAATTTGGATTGGCGATTATGTATTAGCTGGTTACGGAACAGGAGCAGTAATGTCTGTGCCTTGTGGCGACCAGAGAGATTACGATTTCGCGAAACATTTTAATATTGCCATTCCAAACATTTTTGATTTAGAACATATTAATAAGGTATATAAAAACTCTCCTCCTTTGGAGAAGTTGGAGGAGGCTTTTACTGATAAAGACAATACCATTATTGCAAATAGTGATTTCATTAACGGAATGAACTACAAAAAAGCGACCAAACGAGTTATTTATGAGTTAGAACAACTTGGCCAAGGTGAAGGGAAAATCAATTACAGATTACGTGATGCCGTGTTTTCACGTCAGCGTTATTGGGGAGAACCGTTTCCTGTATATTATGTAAATGGAATGCCTCAAATGATTGATGTAGCACATTTGCCAATTCGTTTGCCAGAAGTAGAAAAGTATCTACCAACCGAAACTGGTGAACCACCTTTAGGTAATGCAAGCGTTTGGGCTTGGTGTACTCAAACCAATAGTGTTGTTAGTAATGATAAAATTGTCTCGTCGAGCGCAGTCGAGACGTCTCAAGACAATGGTGTTTATCCGCTAGAATTAAACACAATGCCAGGTTGGGCAGGAAGCTCGCAGTACTTTAATCGTTATATGGATCCTAATAATAGCGAAGAAATATTTTCTAAAGATGCTATTAATTATTGGCAGCAAGTCGATTTATATATTGGCGGAAGCGAGCATGCTACAGGACATTTATTGTACTCGCGTTTCTGGCAGAAGTTTATGTTTGATAAAGGCTTGGTGCCTCATGATGAGTTTGCAAAAAAACTGATTAACCAAGGGATGATTTTGGGGACGAGTGCTTTTGTTTATGAACTAACAACATTAATCAGCTACAAAGGAGAGGATATGCTAAACCCAGTGCATTTTGCTTTACCAAATCAAGTCGAAAACCTTTACTTCATAAGTAATGGTTTTGTAGAGAATATTGAAGAAATTCATAACAATGGAGGACAAGAGTTCTTTCATAACAAAAATCTACAAGAAAAGTTTACTAAAGAATTTCAAGAAAGATTTAAGGGTAAGGTTTTTAAAGACAATTATGATATTCATAAATATCAAAAATGGATTGATGATATTGAGAATTGTTTTGTTTCCGCATTATATATAAGACCAATTCATGTGCCTATTTCATTTCTTAAAACTAAGTTAGAAAATGGACATATAAAGCACACAAATGAACTAGATATTGAAGCTTTTAAAAAATGGCGTCCTGAAATATTGTTAGATGCAATTTTACTTGATAATAATGGTAATGTAATTGAAGATGTAAATCAAAAGTATATTGTAAAGAGAGATATCGAAAAAATGTCCAAGTCTAAATACAATGTTGTTAATCCAGATGAAATATGCTCTCAATATGGCGCAGATAGTTTGCGTATGTACGAAATGTTTTTAGGACCTTTGGAGCAAGCCAAGCCTTGGAATACTGCTGGAATAACTGGAGTTCATGGTTTTCTTAAAAAAATGTGGA
>CAYRVY010000541.1:0-1781 GCA_964427695.1 uncultured Flavobacteriaceae bacterium | reverse complement strand
GCCAGTATTGGCTCTCAAATAGGAAAAAGAGATCATGCTACTGTGCTTCATGCCTGCAAAACAGTAGACAATTTATCTTCGACCGATAGGCAATTTAGAAAATATGTTGAAGATCTTTCTAAAAAGCTATCGATTTAATTTCTTCTTAAAATGACTAAAATAGTAATGGTTTGCCTAGGAAATATCTGCCGCTCACCATTAGCCGAGGGTATTTTAAAATCCAAATTACCTAAAAATATTTTTTTTATTGATTCTGTAGGAACAAGTAATTACCATATTGGAGAGCAGCCTGATAGTCGCTCCATTGCTATTGCAAAAAAATATGGTATTGATATATCTTCTCAAAAAGGAAGGCAATTTGTAGTATCTGACTTTGATGTTTTCGATTATATTTATGCAATGGATAGTGAAAATTTTAATAACATAATTAATTTGGCAAGAAACTCTCAAGATAGAGCTAAAGTAAATCTTATACTAAATGAATTAAATGATTCTTCAATAGTAGATGTTCCAGACCCTTATTATGGTGGCGATCAAGGTTTTGAAAATGTGTATCAATTATTAGATGAAGCTTGTACTTCTATTGCAAATAAATTAACAACACACTAAAATGAATGGCTCTAAAGGAAAATTATACCTGATACCAACCAGAATTGGTGATAATGCTCCGTTAGAGGTTTTACCAATTTCAATAAAAAAAATAATTGAATCGATAGATGATTATATCGTTGAAAACGAAAAAACTGCCAGGCTTTTTATTAAAAAAATAAGTTCGAATAAATCTCAAGCTTCATTAAGAATAAACATTTTAAATAAATTTACCAAAGAGAGCGAATTACCCACTTACCTCAACGCTTGTTTTGAAGGTAAGCATGTAGGTCTTTTGTCTGAAGCTGGATGTCCTGGAATTGCAGATCCTGGTTCAGAAATTGTAAAAATAGCACATCAAAAAGAGATTCAGGTCGTGCCATTGGTTGGTCCATCTTCTATATTACTCGCTCTTATGAGTTCTGGAATGAATGGTCAAAATTTTGCATTTAATGGATATTTACCAATTGAAAAATCTGAAAAAAAAGCTAAATTAAAAAAACTTGAACGATTATCCTTTGAACAGGGTCAAACTCAAATATTTATTGAAACTCCTTATAGAAACAACAAAATGTTAGAAGATATCTGTACTTCTTTAAACGAGTACACAAGAGTTTGTGTTGCCAGTGATATTACTTTACCTACAGAATATATAAAGACTAAAACAGTTAAGGAATGGAAACATGCAACAGTAAATCTACATAAAAGACCTTCAATTTTTATTATTCAAAAAGATTAATTTGATTTAAATGACTAAACTTTTGCTTTTCTGTTAGGTACAACAAAAGAAGTATTGTAGCCAGAGAACCTCTTCATATAGCTTCTTATAGTTGTTCCATAAGCATCTGTAAATCCGATAGCTCCATAGCTTCTTAAGAATTTCTTTACACTTCCAGGTCCAGCCAAATGCGCTGCAGCTAATATTCCAGATTCAGTAATTAATACTCCTCCAACTTGTTTTCCTACAAAACGCTTTATATCTCTTCGTAAAATCCATTTATTACGTTCGGTATTAGCAATAAATGCTTTTTCTTGAAGTTTTGGATCTGATAAAAACTCACTTGTATTATAAATACCAATCATCTTTAAAGTACTTTTTCCAAATTGATATTTACCTAGATATCCATAGGTATTAACCACAAAATAATTACCTCTAGATTCTTTAAAAGCTAAAGCTTCTTTAAATCCTACAA
>CAYRVY010000540.1:0-1803 GCA_964427695.1 uncultured Flavobacteriaceae bacterium | reverse complement strand
TTAAAAAGTGAAAAACGGTACAGTAAAATTTTTCAATGGAGCTAAAGGATTTGGTTTCATTATTGAAGACGAAACAAAAGAAGAATTCTTTGTTCACGTAACAGGTTTAATTGATGAAATTAACGAAGGTGACGCAGTAGAATTTGAATTAAAAGAAGGTAAAAAAGGAATGAATGCGGTAAACGTTAAAGTTGCCTAATTATTCTTTATTTTTTATTACAGAAATGCCTATCAAAATTGATAGGCATTATTTGTTTACATTGTATTTTATTCGAAAATTACTTTGTCTTCAGCATCAAACCACGATTTATACATAGCCATATGTAACTTTTCTACACGACTTCGTTTTATTTTAAGCGTTGGTGTCATCAATCCGTTTTCTACTGTCCACTCTTCTTTCATAATAACAGCTTTTTCAATTTTTTCATGCTTTTCTAATGCTGGGTTTATTTCTTCAATAGCTCGTATGAGATTTTCGCTTAATTCTTCTCTACTTTTTTTGTGTCCCTCTAAAGATGGAACCACTAATAGTATTGGCTGCGGAATTCCCATACCAACAATACAAATTTGTTCTAAGTTGGTATTTTTAGAGAGTTCTAGCTCAATTGGAGCTGGAGAAATATATTTCCCTTTATCTGTTTTAAATTGGTCTTTTACGCGTCCAGTAATAGTTAAATAGCCATCGTGATCGTACTCGCCAATATCTCCTGTTTTTAAATAGCCTTCATCATCAAATGCTTCTGCTGTATCTTCAGGGTTCTTGTAATAGCCTTTCATCAAACAATCATTCAAAATACAAATCTCTCCTTCTGATGTTAATTTTGCTGTAGCTCCATAAGTTGGCTTTCCAACAGTTCCTATTTTGTTTTCATTAGGTAAATTACTATGAGAAACAATGCAATCTTCAGTCATTCCGTAGCCTTGTATAATAGTGATACCGATTTTTTTATACCATTCCATAATACTTACTGCTAAAGGAGCAGCTCCAGAAAGGATATACATAGCTTTGGAGAGTCCTAATTTCTTTTTTATTTTTTTCTTAATAAGATTGCCTAGAATTGGAATCTTCAATATTTTACTTAACTTTTTTTGAGGCAAGCTTTGCAATATTTTTTCTTGGAATTTTGACCAAATTCGAGGTACTGCAAAAAACACATCTGGTTGGGTGGCTTCTAAATTACTTGCAAAAGTTTCTAACGATTCAGAAAAAGTCATTGAAGCACCTCTAAACATGGATCCAATTTCTAAACCAGCACGTTCTGCAATATGTGACAACGGCAAATACGAGAAAAATTTGGGGTGCTCTTTTAAAGGCAAATTATTAACAAGATTTAGTGCTCCATTTGTAAAACCTCTTACTGTATGCATTACACCTTTTGGATTTCCTGTTGTTCCAGAAGTGTAAATAATCGTAATTAAATCTTCAGGGTCTAACTTTATAGTATTTTTTAGAGGTTCATTTTGTGCAATCAGGTTTTCCCAAGTGTTTTCTTCTTTAATGCCATATAGTTCTACACTAATTATAGGCATATTTTTAATTGCAGATTTTTGCGATTCAAAATCAATTAATTTTCCAACAATAATTGCTTTAGCCTCACAATGATCTAAAATAAATTCAATAGTTTCAGCTTGTAAGGTTGGGTAAATTGGTACAGATGTATGACCAGACATCATAATGGCAAGATCTGCCATAACCCAATGTGCACAATTTGAAGATAATAAAGCTATTTTACTTTTAGGAGGTAAATTAAATCCCTTAATAGCTGTGGCAATTCGTCTGGCTTGGTCTCCACTTTCTTTAAA
>CAYRVY010000539.1:0-1818 GCA_964427695.1 uncultured Flavobacteriaceae bacterium | reverse complement strand
TTGTTTTATACAAATATACTACCTATATCAGTTATATCATAGAATATAGCTTTTTCAATCAATAAATAAGAGAAATCGGATTTTTTTATATATTCTAAAAATTCTATTTTATTCTTAAGAGGAAGATTAACAAAAGTGAATTTATGTTCTTTGAAACCGTTCCATAAATAAAAGTAATTCTCTTCAATGGGTTTCTTATTTGATTCATCTTCATAATTAATTTTTATAATCAAATATGCCGATTTAATTTTATTTTTCAATTCGTCAAATGTGAATATTTTTCTTAATTGAACAAACCCAGCATAATCTTCTTGATTATTTTTCCCTAAAATAGGATTTAATACACTTTCATATTTTAATTCAATATCCTTTAAAAACATTTTTTGATTTTCTTCAATCAGAAACAAATTAAACCAAACTTTTACATTATTAGCAGTTCTTTTACCGCTGTTTTTCAACAAAAATTTGAAGTTGTAACTTGAGTCATTATGAACTGAAACAAATTTTATGTCATTGGTATATATTTGAACTTTAGCAGAATCTCTTTCAAATTGAGCAATTGCTCTTTGGTTTTGCTCATCAACCATTTTTTGAAAAACTTCAGTCTGTTTTAAAGTTTTGTTTAATGCCTTAATTTGTTTTTTTACATCTTCTTCAACATTTAGTAATGTTTCGTTTTGAGTATTTAGATTGTCATTAATAGAAATAGTCTTATCTAAACTTTCATTTAAATTGTAAATAATTGAGTCTGCTTTATTTTTTAGTTTTTCTGTGTTGGTCAAAGTAGTATCGATTTTAGCTACTTTATCTTTTTCCTCTTTTTCTTTTAAATTTTCAGATTTTATAGAAAAAAATAATCCAGATGAAACTAAAACTACAGAAATAAAAATTAGAAAGTATCTGTCATACTTATCGTTAGCAAAATCTAGAAAATATGATAATAAGGTTAATATAGCAGCAATTACTAATGTTATAATTATGTATCTCATATAGGTTCTTTTAAATAATAAAAACTCATTACCTTCTACAATAGGGTAGAAAAATAGGGAGTTTATAAATATAGCAAATAATTTAATTTAAAAAACTCTCACATTACTGCAAGAGTTCTAAATATCTAAAAAGCAAAGCGCTCTAATATTCTAAAAATCTAGTAACGATAATATTCAGGTTTATAAGGTCCTTCAACTTTAACACCAATATAATCAGCTTGATCTTCACGAAGTTCTGTAAGCTCAACGCCAATTTTTGCTAAATGTAATTTTGCTACTTTTTCATCGAGATGTTTTGGCAACATATACACTTCGTTTTTATAAGCATCTCTGTTATTCCAAAGTTCTAATTGCGCCAAAGTTTGGTTGGTAAACGAGTTACTCATTACAAAACTTGGATGTCCAGTTGCACAACCAAGATTTACCAAACGACCTTCAGCAAGAATAATAATATCTTTACCATTAATAGTATATTTATCTACTTGTGGTTTTATGGTGTCTTTAGTATGACCATGATTTTCGTTTAACCAAGCCATATCAATTTCGTTATCAAAATGTCCAATATTACAAACAATAGCTTTGTCTTTTAAAGCTTCAAAATGACGACCTTGTATAATGTCTTTATTTCCAGTAGTTGTAATAATAATATCTGCATTACCAATAACTGTTTCTAATTTTTTTACTTCAAAACCATCCATTGCAGCTTGTAAAGCACAAATAGGGTCAATTTCGGTAATTGTTACAATGCTTCCTGCTCCTTTAAAAGAAGCAGCCGTGCCTTTACCAACATCGCCATAACCACAAACAACCACACGTTTTCCAGCAAGCA
>CAYRVY010000538.1:0-1819 GCA_964427695.1 uncultured Flavobacteriaceae bacterium | reverse complement strand
AATTTAGTGTCATCATTTTTGCCATATTAGCAAAAATTCCAGCTCCAAACGAATTGTTCCACTTATCCGAATCATCTCCATCAATCCAAACTCTTCCATAATCAATTCCTCCATATATTCCAAGATTTAATGGTAAGATTCCTGTTTTAACTTTACGCAGATTTAGGCGTAAATCGGTGCTTTGATAAAACGCGTTTTTACCTGTAAAGCGTTGGTTTCTATAACCACGTAATCCATCACTTGCACCAAGACTTGCTGCATGATAAAACTCAAAATCATTTCCTAAAGTTAAATGCGCTTTAACTTTTGTTGCTAATACTAACTGTCCGCTTGGCACTAATTTATAATCAAACCCAATAGACGGAATTACATAAGCAAACCCATTAGAATTATCAATATTGGTTTTATAACCTACTTGCCAACTCGTTTCCATTCCTAATGTTGGAAACGCTTTATTATCTTTATTTACAAAACTATAAGATGCTTCTGCTCCAACAAAACTATTAGTTGTGTCATCTTTACCATTCATATTAAAAAATGTTTCAATAAATCGTCCTGTAGTTTTTTCAACTTTAATAGATTCATAACTTAATTCTACTTTAAAGGTAGCTCCCAGCTCACCTTTCCAAATTAATGATGGTAAAAATTTTAATGCGCTTAGTTTTACACGATTGTAATCCATGTTAAAGTTATCCTCATCTGCTTCATTCAGATTAATAGTTTCATTACCAAAATCAAAGAAATTAATACTATAATTTGGGCTTGTATAAATGGCTTCTAAACCTAAATTCCAAGGTCCTGCAACATTTGCAAATTCAGCATTGTATTTAAAATCGAAACCATAAGTAGCAAAATAATAAGAAGCTGAAAATGTATGTTGCGATGTAAACGGATTGCGCTCAAAACCATAATTTGTATAAGTGTTTACAATCCCTATTTTAAAACCATCGTCTGGATTTGCTCCTATAGTTGGTATTAATTGATTTGCACTATTCTTCAATTTCTTATAATCGTAAACATTGGTTTCATAATCATCAGTAAGCTTTAACTTTCCTTTATTAGTTACAAACTCACTTTTTTTAGATTTGAAATCGTAAATATTTACTCTTTTCCCGTTTTCAATATTGTATTTATCATTGTTTTGACCTCCAATTAGTCTTATAGTAATGAGTTTATCTCCATTACCAAAAACTTCAAAAGTATCTTTGTCATCTAAACCATATATCCAAATTTCTTTTGTCTCGTTACTAGTGTATATTCTTTGGTGAAATATTGGTTCTTTTTCGCCTTTTTTAATACGATATGCTGTTACTTTAGTATTGCCTTTTGGCATTCGTTCAATCTCAAACCAATCGTCTTTATCAGTCCCATTTATTACTGCAAATTTGTTGATATGATTGTAATATTGATCAGATATTTTTTGAAGATTAGCACGTCTTCCAATTAGCTTCCTTTTTATATCTAAAATAGTTTCATCATTAACTTCTTCTGGAAAATAGGTAAAGGCCTGGTCTATTACTTCATTTGTTAAGTTGGTTACAATATGCTTTACTTGACTATCCCATACCTTTCCATCTGCTTCTTTAATCAAAGCCATATCCAAAGGATAAGGTGCTAAATTAAACCACTTTGGGCTTTTCAATTCTGCATCATAAGATTGCATTGAACGTAATCCAGGCACTACTTTTGTAGCAAAACTTAACAATGCTCCGTCTGCCATGACAGAAAAAGCTTGATCTCGATCTCTTGGTATTGGCTTATAAGTCGTTTTATCTTTTTCTTTAAAAACTGCCCAACGCCATTGGTCTTGATGTCTATC
>CAYRVY010000537.1:0-1826 GCA_964427695.1 uncultured Flavobacteriaceae bacterium | reverse complement strand
CTGATTTACAAAATGAAAATTCAAATTTAAAAAACCAGATTCAAGAGTTCTTAAAAAATAAAGCTAAAAACCTAAAAGAAGAGCTTATAAATGAATTTACAGAAATAAATGGTGTTCAATTATTAGCAAAACAATTAGATTTAGATGCATCTGGATTAAAAGATTTATCGTTTGAATTAGGTAAAGATTTCAACAATTTATTTTTATTATTTGCAACAAAACAAAATGGAAAAGCTCTGTTGTCTTGTTATATTTCTAAAGAATTAGTAAAGTCAAAAAATTTAGATGCTGGTAAAGTAGTTCGAGAACTCGGCAAGTATATAAAAGGAGGAGGAGGAGGACAACCATTCTATGCAACAGCAGGCGGAAAAAATCCTGATGGTATTAAAGAAGCTTTAGAGAAAGTAAAAGATTATATTGAATAATGAATTAATTTCTCTCCTTTTTAAGGAGAGATGTCACGTAGTGACAGAGTGGTTATGAAATTCCAAACCAAAATACCATTACAATCACAACCAAATAATCAAATAGACTACAATTCTAAAATTCTATTATTAGGTTCATGTTTTGTTGAGAATATTGGTAAGAAATTAGAATATTTCAAATTTCAAAATACTATTAACCCTTTTGGGATTATGTTCAATCCCAAAGCTATTGAAACCTTAATTTCTAATGCCATTAATCAAAAGAAATATACAGAAAAGGATATTTTTTTTCATAACGAACGTTGGCATTGTTTTGATGCACATTCTGTTTTAAGTTGTATTTCAAAAGAGGGTTTGCTTGAAATATTAAATAACAAGCTCAAATTAACAAAAAAACAAATTCAAGAATCCACACATATAATTATTACACTTGGTACTGCTTGGGTTTATAATCATATTGAAAGTAACCAAATTGTGGGGAATTGCCATAAAATTTCGCAGAAACAATTCAAAAAAGAAATTTTATCTGTAGATGAAATTACTACGAGTTTAGAAAGTACAGAAAAGCAAATACGTTTCGTAAACCCAAATATTCAATTTATTTACACGGTTTCTCCAGTTCGGCATCTTAAAGATGGATTTATACAAAATCAACTAAGCAAATCACATTTAATTACAGCAATTCATAATTTTTTAAATCGTAAACCTTCAATCAAAAATCGCCAATCATTTTATTTTCCTTCCTATGAGATTATGATGGACGAGTTAAGAGATTATCGTTTTTATGCCGAAGATATGCTGCATCCAAATAACACAGCTATAAATTATATTTGGGAAAAGTTTAAAGAAGTTTGGATAGCTGAAGAAACTAGTATTATTATGGATGAAGTAGAATCAATTCAAAAAGGATTACGACACAAGCCTTTCAATCCAGACTCTAAATCATATCAGCAATTTCTACAACAATTGGAAATTAAGAAAGCTCTATTGCATTCTAAATTTTTACATATTGTATTTTAATTCAGTCAATACTAAATGCATTTGATTAAAAAATTAAATCCGGATATTGAGATAGTTAAATCATTGTTATTGCGCTTAATCTTTTTTTAATACTTTTTGTCGAAAAAATCTCATAAAGGGTAATAATATGTTTTATGGCATTATTTTACTTTAAGGACAATACATCTAAAAAGAATAAGTTAATCGATTAAATTAACATATTAATTCTGTTTAACCTCTTTAATAATGCAATTGTCGAAAAACCCTTTCATCTTATTGCAATAATTCTATATTTGGGTTGCTATTAATCAACAATTTAAGCATTACATAACTATTATTATTCAAAGGTTATGTAATGCTTTTTTATTTAATATAACTCAATCAAGGATTTAGAAAATAATT
>CAYRVY010000536.1:0-1827 GCA_964427695.1 uncultured Flavobacteriaceae bacterium | reverse complement strand
GCTTTAGGATAAAAGAACAAAACAAGCTTCCTTCCTTTATAATCGCCTAACGAAACTGTATTGCCATCTTGGTCTTTAGAGGTAAAATCTGGAGCCTTATCTCCTACTTTTAATGTAGTCATATTTATTATCTTTGATGTTTCTACAAATATACAGTAATGATAAAACAAGAAAAGGTAAAATTCGTAATAAATACATTAGACACTATATACAAAAAAATCCCCATTCCGTTAGACCATAAAGACCCTTACACGCTACTAATTGCTGTACTTCTTTCTGCACAGAGCACAGATGTTAGAGTAAATTTGATCACTCCTATCCTCTTTGCCAAAGCAGATAATCCTTTTGATATGGTAAAATTATCTGTTAAAGAAATTAGAGATATTATAAAACCCGTTGGTTTATCTCCTATGAAAAGTAAAGGCATTTATGGTTTATCACAAATATTAATTGATAAGTATAACGGAAAAGTACCTCAAAGTTTTGAAGCTCTGGAATCTTTTCCATCTGTTGGGCACAAAACGGCAAGTGTTGTAATGTCTCAAGCATTTGGCATCCCTGCATTTCCTGTAGATACACATATACATCGTTTAATGTATCGATGGAATTTAAGTAATGGTAAAAATGTTACTCAAACTGAAAAAGATGCTAAACGACTGTTTCCAAAAGAAATTTGGAACGATTTACACTTACAAATTATTTGGTATGGTAGAGAATATTCGCCTGCAAGAGGATGGAATTTAGATAAAGATATAATTACTAAAACAATTGGGCGACAATCTGTAATAAATAAATACCATTTAAGCAAAAAGTCCTGATTTATAAATCAGGACTTTTTTCGCCAAAGTTTAGTTTAAAAGCGCTTCAAACTTTAATTTGTTATACGTTATAACGCTTAAAGCTTGAGAATAATTCAGAAGAAAATTCACCGTTTCTTCAGTCGGTTTTAGTATTTCAAGATGTTTTGAATCTTCAATGTAAAGTTTTGCCATTAGTTAATTTTAGGTTATTATACCATATTAACGCAACAAAAGCTTATTTATTGTTTAATTCGTTAAAACTATATTATGTTTTTCAATTACCTTTCTTAAATTAATTAATGCATAGCGCATTCTACCCAATGCAGTATTAATACTAACACCAGTATTTTCAGATATTTCCTTAAAGCTCATGTCATTATACATACGCATAATTAATACTTCTTTTTGGTCTTCAGGAAGTTCTTCTATTAACCGTTTTATATCTTTTTCAACTTGACCTTTTATTAAATATTTTTCGGCATTTAATGAAGAATCGCTTAATACAGAAAAAATGTTAAAGTCATTACTATTATCAAATTTTGGCATACGATTGTTTTTTCTAAAATGGTCTATTACCAAATTATGTGCAATTCGCATAACCCAAGGCAAAAATTTACCCTCTTCGTTGTATTTTCCAAGTTTTAGTGTCCGAATAACTTTAATAAAAGTATCCTGAAAGACATCTTCTGTTACATCTCTGTCAAAAACTTTTGAATAAATAAAACTGTAAATTTTTTGTTTGTGTCTTTTAATTAAGACTGAAAGAGAATGTTCATCTCCTTTAATGTAGTTACTAACTAAAACAGCATCTGTAATA
This sequence comes from uncultured Flavobacteriaceae bacterium, assembly GCA_964427695.1. GTDB lineage: Bacteria > Bacteroidota > Bacteroidia > Flavobacteriales > Flavobacteriaceae > PRS1. The sequence goes on along the minus strand of CAYRVY010000536.1, from coordinate 210 downwards.
AGCTCTTGTTTCATAATCATTACTTTTTAACGCATAGAATAAATTTCTCTGCTTTGGGGTTTAATATTCTAAAAAAGTAATGTTTATTATAGGCTTAATAGTTTTGTTTGTTGTTTAATAAAAGTCAAATATAACAACAATCACACCTAAAATGCAAAAAGAATCTACTTTTTTAACATAAAATTGCTTTTAAATCTATTTTTATTGCTT
>CAYRVY010000535.1:0-1828 GCA_964427695.1 uncultured Flavobacteriaceae bacterium | reverse complement strand
ACTATATCAAATTATTGTGAAAAATTTCTAGGGTGTTGCAACGCTGAAAACAGGAGATAGGCAAATGGCGAAAAGATAAAATTGCTTTAATTTTGTTTAACCTAACACATGTAAATAAGGCATTGACTAATCATAACTCAAATCCTGTTGATGGTATTATTGGAGCAGATATTTTAAAAAAAGGGCGTGCAATAATAGATTACCAAAAGAAGTATTTATACCTCAAGCTATAATTCTAAAGCCTTTGTAATATTATTACTCATCAATAATTCTTCTGGATTCTCTATAGCTTCTTTAACTGCGACTAAAAACCCTACAGACTCTTTACCATCAATAATTCTATGATCGTAAGACAGAGCTACAAACATTATTGGTCTAATCTCCACTTTACCATCAATAGCAACTGGACGTTCAACAATATTATGCATCCCTAAAATTCCACTTTGTGGTGGATTAATAATTGGTGTAGATAACATACTGCCAAACGCTCCACCATTTGAAATAGTAAATGTTCCGCCAGTCATTTCGTCAACAGTTATTTTTCCGTCACGAGCACGTATAGCCAATCGTTTTACTTCTGTTTCTACGCCTTTAAAAGTTAAATTTTCGGCATTTCTAATTACTGGTACCATTAATCCTTTTGGTCCTGAAACCGCAATACTAATATCGCAAAAATCGTATGTAATCATTTCTTTTCCATCTATCATAGAGTTTACAGAAGGAAATAATCTTAAAGCTCTAATGATGGCTAATGTAAAAAAAGACATGAAGCCTAAATTTACATCGTGTTTCTCTTTAAAGGTTTCTTTGTACTCTTTTCGCAATGCAAAAATTGAAGACATATCCACTTCATTAAATGTCGTTAACATTGCCGTTGTATTTTTAGCTTCTACTAAACGTTCTGCCACTTTACGACGAAGCATAGACATTTTAGAACGACCACTTCCTCTCCCTTTTACATTAATTTTTTCTCCCATAGAAGGAACTGCTTTTACAGCATCTTCTTTAGTAACACGACCATCTATTCCAGTACCTTTTATTTCTGAAGAGGATAGCCCTTTTTCGGCTAAAATCTTTTTTGCAGCAGGACTTGGAGTTCCAGTTGCATAGGTAGCCTCTCCTAACCTCTCCAAAGGAGAGGAACTTGATTTTTTAGGTGTAGCTATTTCTTCTGTATTGCTTACTGAAGACAGTTCACTGTCAACTGGTTTTTCTGCACTTGTATCAATTAAACACACAACAGCTCCAACTGCAACTGCATCGCCTTCTTCGGCTTTAAATGTTATCGTTCCGCTTTCTTCGGCAGGAAGTTCAAGTGTTGCTTTATCACTATCTACTTCTGCAATAGCCTGATCTTTTTCTACATAGTCACCATCTTCTACCAACCAAGTTGCTATTTCAACTTCGGTAATAGATTCTCCTGGCGAAGGAACTTTCATTTCTAAAATCATAATTTATTTATTTTTTGTCATTCCTGCGAAGGCAGGAATCTTTTCCTTTTTATCTTAATTATATTATTATGGATTCCTCCATGTTTTGAGGTCACAAATTGTGATCTTAAGTTTTCAAACTCACTATTTGTAAGTTGAAACATAAAATCTTTAGGAAAACGCTCACTATTTCTCCTAACAGCTTGTTTTAAAACTCTTGTCTCAACTTGATACATTTTTGCAAGATCAAAATCTAACATTACTTTTTGATCTCGTAACTCATGAATTCTATTTTGAATTTCTTGTAATCTCAATTTAATCTATGCTGTTTGTTTTTTGTTCCTATCAAATACACTTTCAATCACTCTTTGCTGTCTTAACTTAAACCGTGTCGATGA
>CAYRVY010000534.1:0-1838 GCA_964427695.1 uncultured Flavobacteriaceae bacterium | reverse complement strand
GTTAAAAACTAACTTATCTAAAACTCAAGACACATTATTAACAACAAATGAAAAAAAAGATAGTATAACTCTGTTTGGATTACAGATGAGTAAAACGAGTTATAGCTTGATTATGTGGTTATTAATAATTGTATTATTAGCGCTCTTAATACTCTTTATATATAAATTTAATAATAGCAACTCTGTAACGAGAATAGCAAAAAACAATTTAGCAGACATTGAAGAAGAATTTGAAGAACATAGAAGAAATGCGCTAGAACGTGAGCAAAAAGTTAGACGACAACTTCAAGATGAATTAAATAAACAAAAAGGAACAAAATAAGGTTATTTAGGACTAATCAAAAAACTAATAAAAATTCGAAATTTTCCGTTACGGATTTTTTTATGATTATAATTAAAGCACATATAGAACATCTCGATCTTATAGTATCACTTTTTGATGCGTATCGAGTGTTTTACAAAAGACCCTCAAACAAAGATGCAGCAAAGCAATTTTTATTTGAACGACTAAAAAACAGGGATTCCATAATTTTTTTAGCCCTCGAGGATAATGAAGCCGTTGGTTTTACTCAACTTTATCCTTCGTTTTCTTCAGTATCTATGGAGCCTATCTATATATTAAACGATTTATACGTAACTGCAGCATATAGAAAACAAGGTATTGGTGTTGCGCTTTTAAACAAAGCCAAACAGCTATGTAGAGAGAAAAATTTTAAAGGATTAAGCTTACAAACCGAAGCTACAAATCCTGCACAATATTTATACAAAAGCTTAGGCTGGGAAAAGGATTCCGACTTGCAATTCTTTTGGACAAAAGATGAATTATCATCTTAAAAAGATTCTTCGCATCTTTGTAACTTTATATTACTAATGAGAATTGACATCATAACCGTTTTACCAGAATTATTAAAAAGCCCGTTTGAAGCTTCGATTTTAAAAAGAGCAATAGATGCTAATTTGGTAGAAGTCCATTTTCATAATTTAAGAGATTACTCAACAAACAATTATAAATCTATTGATGATACTCAATTTGGAGGAGGTGCAGGTATGGTAATGATGGTAGAACCCATAGATAAATGTATCTCTAAACTAAAACTAGAGCGCAATTACGACGATATTATATATATGACACCAGATGGCGAAACCCTAAATCAAGGTATTGCTAATTACATTTCATTAAAGAAGAATATTATTATTCTTTGCGGACACTATAAAGGAGTCGACCAACGTGTAAGAGAGCAGTTAATAACACGAGAAATCTCGATTGGTGATTACGTTTTATCTGGTGGCGAATTAGGAGCAGCAGTACTTTGTGATGCTATAATTAGATTAATACCAGGTGTATTAGGAAATGAAACTTCTGCTTTAACCGATTCTTTTCAAGACAACTTGTTAGCACCTCCAATTTATACACGACCTAGAAATTATAAGGGATGGCAAGTTCCAGAGATATTATTTAGCGGCAATTTTCCTGAAATAGAAAAGTGGCGAGAAGAACAAGCTTATCTGCATACAAAAAAAAATCGTCCAGATTTGTTGGATGAATAAATTGTATTATAGGTAATAGTATCTTCCTGCCTTTTTATATCAGTTAGAATTTTACAAAACAAAACATCTATAACAATAAAAAGATACAATATATAGCCTCACTTTTATAAAGAAAAAGGAACACTATAAAAAAGATAATTATTAATTGTTCATTATCAATTAATAATTATCTTTGCAGCCAATTTTGGGTTAACCTCTGGCGAGAATCGTGAATGTTATTTCGAATTAATTATTATAAATTTAAAGATATGGAATCTTTATTAAAATTTGTTCAAGACGAATTTGTAACA
>CAYRVY010000533.1:0-1845 GCA_964427695.1 uncultured Flavobacteriaceae bacterium | reverse complement strand
GCTCCTGCACCAAAAGCTTTAGCAATATCTCCAGGAATACTACAACCACCATCGCTAATTATTTGTCCACCTAAACCATGAGCAGCATCTGCACACTCGATAATGGCAGAGAGTTGTGGATAACCAACACCAGTTTTTATACGAGTTGTACATACCGAACCAGGACCAATACCAACTTTTATAATATCTGCTCCTGCAAGTAATAGTTCTTCTACCATTTCTCCAGTGACCACATTACCAGCAATAATAACTTTATTAGGATAAGTTTCTCGGGTTTGTTTTACAAAATCTGCAAAGCGTTCACTATAACCATTTGCCACGTCAATACAAATGAATTTAATAGTTGGATTAGAACTTAAAATAGATGCCAGTTTTTCAACATCATTTGGTTTTATTCCAGTGCTAATTGCTATATAATCTCCAATACCTTTTGATGCATTTGCCATAAATACATTCCAATCGGCAATAGAGTAGTGCTTGTGTATTGCTGTAATAAGTTTGTTTTTAGCTAGAGCTGTAGCCATTTCAAAAGTACCTACAGTATCCATATTTGCAGCTATAATTGGAATGCCTTGCCAACTATTATTAGAATGTAAAAATTTGAATTCTCTTTGTAGTGAAACTTGAGATCTGCTCTTTAAAGTAGAACGTTTAGGACGAATCATAACATCTTTGAAGCCTAATTTTAGGTCACTTTCTATTCGCATATTCTTGAAGTATTTATTATACCAAATTAACTTTATAATGTCGCATTATAATGCTTCTTTTTCACAATATTTTTGAGAAAATTATTTACTATAACAAAGGCTATGCAAAATAATTTTTTCTTCAATCTTGCAAAAAATAATTCACTATAATTTTACGATATTACAAATTTAAATTGGTATTACATCCAAAGTTATTAATTTTGAAATATACTGGCTGTATATTTCAAAAATAATTTATTAACAAAATGTAGAATCAATCGATTACTTTACTGCAATCATACTAATCTCAACATTTACATATTTTGGTAAGTTAGCAACTTCAACGGTTTCTCTTGCTGGAGCAGTTGCATCATCAAAATAGTTACTATATACCTCATTTATTTGCGTGAAGTTATTCATGTCAATTATAAAAATAGAGACTTTCACGACATTATCAAAAGTCATATTTGCTGCTTCAAGAACAGCTTTCATGTTTTCCATGACTTGTTTGGTTTCGGTTTTAATATTGTCTAAAACCAATTCGCCAGTTTCTGGATGCAAAGCAATTTGACCTGAAGTGTAAAGCGTGTTTTTACTTAATATTGCCTGATTATAAGGACCAATTGGAGCAGGAGCTTTTGTTGTAGTGATTATTTTTTTCATTGAAAAATTTGTTTTTCATTCCCATGAAAATGGGAATCTCATTATTTATTTACGAGTTATAAACTTAGAGTACGTAATTTTACAAATTAAATCAGTAATAACCAGTGATTTATGATTTTTTAGTCTTTCAAAATGCAATAACTTATTCATAGTTTAGGTACTATTAAGGTTTTGAACTTCAAAACATCAGTAAACATTGTACTTTTGAAACAGAAGCTAAATATATAACTCAAATTTATTCTATAAATTAACAGTTCTTTTACTGCATAATAATTTAAAGCTGCCTGTCTCTTTCTCTTCGCTTGTCATATTTAAGATCCTTAAGGATGCTGGATCTAATGCCGATAAAGAAATTCCATGAGCTACGTGAACTAAAAGGAATCCAAGAAAAATTCATTCGCCAACTTAATAAGTCTCTCTCAAAACGCAGTTGGGTATAAGTAACACCTTTACTTTTTAAATCGTAACCTGAAGATGCTCCAATACTCCACCTTGG
>CAYRVY010000532.1:0-1845 GCA_964427695.1 uncultured Flavobacteriaceae bacterium | reverse complement strand
TTAAAGTTGCAATTCCTACCTTTAAATTAAGTGCAGTTTTTGCAATGAATTAATTCGCAAACTTTCTGTCAAACCTAAAGATCATATCATTTTGTTCTACATGAAAGAACTTACAGTTTGAGTAATGCACAAAATTAAACTCTTCATGGTAGTTAAACGCAGTATCATTTACTACAAACACATCTTGCACATTTATATGTCCACAAGGCGCGATTTTTCTATAATTATATTCGGATTCTTTTTCTGTATCATGTAATTCGAACCAAGCTCCTGCTCCAACACCACTTAGCCATTGCGCTTTTTCATAAACACCATCAACATGTTTTGGTTGCTGATTTCCTATTAAAGTAGGTTCGTAGGCTCTTAAATTATCTAAAAAATATCTTATGTTTTCTTTTCTAACAGAAGATGTAAATTTTGATATTTTTCCCTCATCTGAAACTTCATAAATATAGTTTCCAGTATCTGCAATAACAACATTACCAACAGTACTTGGTGTAAATCGGGTAGATTTAATCAGCTTCTTTTTTATGCTTTCATTATTTACAGAAGCGATTAATGTTGTGGTTACAAAACGCGAACAATTACTTGCCGCTTTAATAAAAACACCATAACGAATAAAATGACGTTGCTGCATGGTTGTTATATAATCTCTAGCTTTATCATAATCTATGGTATCGCAAACCGAAGCTACTAATTTTCCTTCTCCATGAATTAATTTTGGATTGGTAGCCAAAAACTTAAGAATCTCGTCTAAATTTTTAATCTTTCCATCTTCAATATGTGCTCTTAAAGCAAAATCTAACTCGTTATCTGTGTCTTTTCCTCGTACTCTTCCTGTAGATTGCGTTGTGATATAGCGACCAAAATCAAAATATTCTAAAATTCCTGTTTGTTTATCAATAAGCACTAAACCTGCATGACCAGCTTTAACATAGTGTTTTTTACCAATTCCAATAAATCTTAAAAAACCCGTAAACCATTCGTCTGAAACTCTAACAATAGTTTCAGGATAAGCCAATGTTATTATGAATCCAGAGTTATTCATTTACAGTCTGCTGAAGTTTAAATGTTTTTACTGAAACGTTTTTACTTTCAAGATTATTAAATCGCATTTCTACAACATCCTCCCTTTTTTCTACTTGAGTGATACTTGTAGTTTTAACAAAATGTCTATCCATAATTACACCATAATCTTTATTATCCTGTCCTGCTGTATTATGAAAATTCATCATTGAAACAGCATGCAATTCATTTGCAATTTTAAATTCATTAAACCATTTTAAACGCTCTTTTTTCATTTCTTCAGAATACAATGTCGAAGATGACCAGATTTTAGATTCTATAGGTAATTCTGTTAAATGTTTTTGTGTGCCATCCCAAACCAATTCCAAAAATTTTAAGTTGGTATTCCAATCTGCAATCACCAATGTAAACGGTTCTACATCATCAAGATTATAATTTTCAATTGAATCAACTACATTATCGGAAGCTAATAAATCGTTAACCACAACACCACGACTCATTCTATAATCCGCTTTTCGCTCATGACAAATAAATCCTCCGTTTAGTAAACAAATTAATCTGTTTTTCTCGCTTACTCCAATCCAAGTACCACCAGATAGTTCATCTTTTGGGAACATCATTTTTGTATTCTTTATAGAATAAATATCTGGAACTAACGAAGTCCTGTTTGGAGCTTCATCACGATTAGATGTTAATATAAAGTCGTTATCACCTTTCGGAATTATAGTAACAGTACACATAAAAGTTGTAGTCTTTAAACGATGCAGCAACTTACAAAAAATTACCAATATTTTAACGCGGTTTTTGTAATCCTTCAAA
>CAYRVY010000531.1:0-1847 GCA_964427695.1 uncultured Flavobacteriaceae bacterium | reverse complement strand
TAGACATTACACTTAATGAAAAAGATGGTGAAACCGAATTAACTTTAACACATAGCAATGTTCCAGAAAGTGGCGAACATTATATCGATGGTTGGGATAAGCATTATTTTAAGCCTATGAAAACTTATTTTGAGTATAAGGAATAGAAGTTTCGTTTAACGGTTTTATACACTTCTTAAGTTTACAATCTATTATATTTTATAGAAACTACTGTCATGCTGACCCAAATCTTCTTCAAATTCCATTTCTTCATAATATTCTTCAAGAATTAGTCTATAAGTTGCCAAATTTTTGACATGACCTCGATATCCTGAATTTTTTAATAATAGTAAGGCAACTAATAGGTGTAATCTATCAGCATACAAATGAATTTCGTTCTCTTTTAGTCTCAATTTTTTACCTTTAGAGGGTAATGAGCCATGTAAAAATAGGTTCCTTGTCCCTAAAGTTTCCTTCAATTTTTCAGGTAAGTTTAAATTATAGAATTGATATGAAAGAATAAATTTATCTTTATTGAATGGTGTGTTGATATATTCCAATTTCTTTTTTATTGCCTTGAACTCAATTTCATTAAATGACTTTTTCTTTTTGTTTAGTTCTATTATAAAACCTCTTATTAAATCAATAAGACTTTTGGAATTTTTTATTGGATGGAAGTATTCTTTATTTTTTATATAAATATAATTAACTATAGTTTCCAATGCAATTAGAAAAATTGAGCATCTAATTACTCCAGATTCACTTGCATTGCCTTCAACTAGAAGATTAACAGTACGTTCTAAATTAGGATTAAGTACCTGATTAACGATTAATTTTTCAAGAATTTTTTCAGGAAAAAGCAAATCTGTTAGCTTGGGTTTATTCTCCGAACCATCATCCATAAAGTCACGAAACTCATGAGGATTAATTAATTCCGAATTTGTTATTATTGAATTACTTAAAGATTCATAATATAATTTGTTGGAATTGTTAAATTCAGAATTTTCATGGCTTAACACGAACCATTCCTTTTGAAACCATTTTCCAGTTATTAACCCTAAATTCTTTAAAATAATTTTTGAGACATTAATGAAATTATCAAATCTAATTTTGCTCATACAGTCGATTAATAAATAGTTTTGCTTATTATTATTAACTCTAAATATTTGATAGTTGACGTCTTCTATTTTTATATTTATTAGACCTAATCCATATTCTACGTCATCACATTTGTATTTTGATCCGAGAAAAATTGTTGTGTAATGATCAATTTCAATTGGCAAGATTAACCTAAAACACGAAATTTCTGCAATTGGAAATTTTACAGAATAAATTTTTGATATATGCCCTTTAATTTTATCTGTTTCAACAAAATTTTTTGAAGTGATTTGTATGACTGATCGTTCAGGAACAATGTATTTAGATGATTGTGAAATAATTTGGAAATCTTCGCTGAAACCTAGTCTTTTAAAAGTACTATGTTCTGGTCGAATTTTCTCCTTCAATTTCATATTGAATTCCACAAAATTATTTTTATCAGATTTTGAAATTTCAATTTCAGCACAATAGCTAGGGTATTTTTTATTCATTACCACTTTAAGCTTCCTTTCAGCAGTAAAAGCATCAATTACTTCTAAGTTTTTTTTAAAATATTTCTGTGTTATTTTATTCAATGTTGGAACTTAAAATCTTATGTACAATATCATAATAAAAAACGTTTTAATACTCAATCGAGTTGAGCACTGGTTGTTTGTTTATCAACTGTTACCTGCCTGTCGGCAGACAGAAACGAAGGTAGTCGTTTTTTCTTACTAAGTCAAGCTTATTATTCATCAGCTTTCCATCCAGGACCTTTAACCACTTGTCCT
>CAYRVY010000530.1:0-1852 GCA_964427695.1 uncultured Flavobacteriaceae bacterium | reverse complement strand
CCAAAAAACAAATAATATGCACTTTCACTATGATGAGTTGGTGCATAGAATTCTTTAAACAACTCAGAAACTAACATAATTAAGTTTATTTGTGCAGCAACTGTTACCACCATCGCTATTTTTTTTATGGTTTTATCTTCTATTTTAAATGAAGTATTTGCTCTTATAATAGCTAAAACTAAAATTATTAATGCAGGTCCAGCTGCAAAAGCTGAAGCTAAAAAGCGAGGACCTAATAAGGCATTATTCCAAAAAGGACGTGCATGTAATCCTTGATATAAAAATGCAGTTACTAAATGAATAGATATAGCAAAAAAAACAGATAACATAACACCCGGAATATACACTTTTTTATTAGCGGTTTTACCTTGATAATGTTTAAAGAGGATATAAAATGGAATACTAATATTTAAAAACAAATAACCATTAAGTACAATCATATCCCAAGTAAGCATAGAACTTGGAAAATTAAATACGCCAATTCCTGGTATCATATGCCACAAAACTGATGGCCCACCCATATCTGCAATTACAAAAGCTAAGCACATAATAAGTGCTGCAACTGCTAATCCTTCACCTATTAGAACAGCTTGCTTAAAGTCGACATCTTTTAAAATATATGTTGGCAATACTATCATAACAGCTGCTGCTGCTACTCCTACTAAGAAAGTAAAGTTAGAAATATATAATCCCCAACTCACACTATCTGTCATTCCAGTTACACTTAAACCATATTTTAGTTGAATGGAATAACAATACATTCCTACTAACATTATAAAAGTTAATAATGCCATCCATAGATGGTATTTTTTCGAGCCATGTGTGGTAATCTCTATACTGTCTTTAACTAAGCTCCAAAAAACCTTTAGTCTTCTTCTCATTCAAATAAAATTTAACTTATTTCAAGTTCTGTTTTTAATTTTAATCCATAAAATACCAGAATTTAGGTTCAGTCCCCAAATCCTCTTTAAGTCTAAACACTTTCTTATTTTCAAGTACCCAGCGGATGGTGCTATTAGGGTCTAACAAGTTTCCAAAAATACGGGCTCCCGTTGGACAAGCTTCAACACAAGCTGGATTTTTTCCTGCTCTAGAGCGTTGTATACAGAATGTACATTTTTCCATAACCCCTTTTTTTCGCATCCTATTCCCGAGGTAATGCTGATTTTTGTTTACCTCCTCCTCTGGAACTTCTGGTGTACCCCAATTAAAACGTCTTCCGTCATATGGGCATGCTGCCATACAATAACGACATCCAATACACCAATCGTAATCTATTACCACCAAGCCATCTTCTTCCCGCCAGGTAGCTTGTACTGGACAAACATCTACACAAGGTGGATTGTCGCAATGAAAACATTGGGTACCCATATAAAAATGTCCCTCTGCTGGAACTTCATGATAGTAATTATCATCCGCTTCATTAAATTTAAACCCTTTTCCGTCTTTCATTTCATGAATGCGAATGTATTCCATTTGAGAGTTTCTGTCTAGGTTATTTTCTTTAGCACAAGCACTAACACAATCCATATAACCTTGACATTTAGAAATATTAAAGGCATAGCCAAAAAGCACATCTTTTTCCGCATTTTTAGAAGTCATACTAATCGTTTTCCCTGTGCGCAATTGATAAGACCTTACTAATCTGCTTATAGTTGACTTTTGCTCATCTTTAGACATCAATTTGTAATTACCCTTAAACTGCTCCTCCCAATCTATTTGTGCCTTTTCTTTGGTTTCATCTCCAGCAATCACACTACAAGATGTGCTCACAGCACCAGCACCAATCAGCAGACCTGCTGTTAATTGTTTAAATGCTGTACGACGACTCATTTTTACATCAAAAACCTGA
>CAYRVY010000529.1:0-1858 GCA_964427695.1 uncultured Flavobacteriaceae bacterium | reverse complement strand
GTTTTTTATGAAAAATATCATTAAAAACGATCGTCATCGCATTATTGATCAACCCAAAAAAAACAAAATCCCATTTGTAGACGATGAGAGTATTTATTATTTATACCTATTATCTAAAGAACATTATAAAAGTATTTTTGAAATAAAAAAGAATTTAAGAGCCTTAAATGGTTTCGAGACAGTAGAATTTATAAAGAGTATTTTGAGCTTTGCATTAAGTCCTAAAATTGTAGATTGTTCTAAAGCCATTGTATTTGTTATGGGTAATCTCGATAAAGCCTATGCAATGAGTTATGATTACAACCCAGATATGGATGCAGACGAATTTCACAAACAATCTTTAAAAATAAACATTACGCATATTAAGAATGCCTTACAATATAGATTTAGAAATGAACAGATTGCTCGATTAGGAAATAATCATATCATTTATCCTGCTTTTAACATTAAATCTTTTAGAGAAATTATAAATCTTGAATTAAATAAAATTATTATAAAAATTAAAAAAGAATACCAAATTAATCTCATCATCGATAAATCTATACATACAGCAATATATGATGAAGGTGTTTACCCAACACAAGGGACAAGACCAGTCTTTACTACTATCTACCAGCTTGTAAAATCGAAATTAGGAAATATCTTAACCGAAATTTATTCTAAAGATTTAAATGTTCAGAGCATATCATTAAAGAGAAAAAACAATCATATGATTGTAGAATACTTAAATAATAATAAATTAGTACATCAATTTTCAGAACCTTTAAAATTAAATCTTGAAAAGCTACGGAAGTCTAAAAAAGATGACGTTCAAGCAATAGTAGCGGTACATGAATGTGGTCATGCTATTATTAGCATTGCTCTTCTAAAGACAGTTCCAAAAATTGTTTTTTCTAAAACAGTTGATGTAAATAATAGTGGGTTTAATTATATAGATTATGAATGGAAATATATTTCTAAAAAAGAAATATTAGCAAGAGTAGCGGTATTTCTTGGTGGTATAGCTGCCGAAAAACTTATTTTCGGTAACGAAAATATTACTTGTGGTTCTGAATCTGATATCAGAGAAGCAACAATGTTTACAACAAGAATGTTAAAGCAATCAGGTATGGGTAATCTGTATGCTCATTATCATGTTGCAGATTTCCTAACCAATAATTGCTTACATGACACAAATAGTTATATAAATAAGGATGTTGAGGTTATTATTGAAAAAGCACAGTCGCTTGCATTTGAAACATTAAAAAAACAAAAAAGATTATTAGTACAAATGTCAGACTATTTGAGTGAAAATAGATTCATAAAAAAGGATAAAATCAAAGAATATATAGTTCAATATGCTATTGATTTCAATATTGAGGATTTAATAGAAAACGGTAATAATCTTTTTTATAGGGATCAATTAAAAAAACAGGTTGGCATTAAATCTCAACCTTTAAAATCACAAAAATATACAGATGCATTTTCACTTAACAAAAATGTAAATGGTTAGTTATTATTGATACATTTATACAAATAATAAATCACATGATAAAAAAAGAAGATTTAATAAGATTAGGTACAGAGGCGTTACCGCTTATTTTGGGAAAAAATGGAGAGCTAATATATAGTTCACATGAAACCTTAAAAAAGGGTGATGTTTATCTTTTAGGTTTAAATCCAGGTGGAGAAGGATTTATTACTATAAAGAATCATTTAGAAAAATTTCTAAAAAAAACTGATAATTCATATTTAGATGAATCTTGGAAAAATGGAATCACAACTTGGAATGAAGGGGAAGCACCGTTGCAAAAGCGTGTTGATTATCTTAGCTATATTCTATGATATAACTGATATAGGTAGTATATTTGTATAAAAC
>CAYRVY010000528.1:0-1862 GCA_964427695.1 uncultured Flavobacteriaceae bacterium | reverse complement strand
TAATTAATTGATAATGTATTGGTTATAATTCGTGAGAATCAATAATTCATGTTTTCTTGCTTATTTTAAAAAAGCAAGGGGTCAATAGTTTGAAAACTCACAAACGTTAACAAACATGATGCTTTAAGGGTTTATTAGATTTTTTCTCGGACAACAATAATTTTTTATAAAAAATTTAGTAATAATTCGAGATTAGTAGCATTTATTGCTACCTTTATCAAAATTTTACTAAAGTGAATGCTAAAGAGTTTATAAAACATTTGTTATCCATTGAGAATTACTCTTTCTCTCTTGAAGAAATTGCTCAAAATACTGACGGAGAAGGTACGTCACTAAAATTTGAACTTGCCAGACAGATTAATAAAAAAGAAATTATTAATTTGAGAAAAGGATTTTACCTTATAATTCCTCCCAGATATTCCAGACAAGGACAAATCCCTATTCAATTGTATATTGATAAACTTTTTAAAAGCCTTAACCGTAACTATTATTTAGGATTTTACTCTGCTGCCAAATTTCATGGAGCAAGTCATCAACAATCTCAACGAGATTACGTGATAATAGAAAAACCAAAATTAAATACAATTAAAAAAAAAACCCTTAACATTCGGTTTTCTACCTCTACCAAATGGCCTAATGGAAATATTATAGACAAAAAATCTGATGCAGGTATTTTTAAGATTTCTAGTCCTGCTTTAACTTCAGTAGATTTAATCCATCATCAAACCAAATTAGGTGGCTTAAATAGAATGTTAGCCGTTTTGGAAGAATTATCAGAAGAAATAACACAAAACGACATCACAAAACTATTAACTTGGTATCCTCATAAAAGCACCTTACAACGTTTTGGTTTTTTACTCGAAGAATTAAAAACTGATAAGATACTCAACAAACCAATAATAAAACACCTTCAGCAATCAAAATTCCATCCTGTATTATTGAGTCCCAAATCTGGACAAAAACCTGGTGCTGTTGATAATTTTTGGAAAGTTGATGTAAATATTAAACTGGAAAACGATTTATGATTCCCAAACCATATATTGCAAAATGGCAAGAACATGCACCTTGGAGACAATTCTATCAAGTGGAACAAGATTTGGTAATTAGTCGTGCATTGGTCGAAATATTTTCAGATGATTTTCTTAAAGAAAATTTAGCCTTTAGAGGAGGAACCGCATTACACAAACTGTACTTAAATCCTGCTCCAAGATATTCTGAAGACATTGATTTAGTACAAATTAAATCTGGACCAATTAAACCAATCATGCAAAGAATTGCTGAAGTTGTAACATTTTTTGACGAGCCAAGAAAAACACAAATAAAAGGTCACGGAGCAAAGGCTCTATATCGTTTTACTTCAGAATATGAAGAAATACGATTGCGGCTAAAATTAGAAATAAACTGCAAGGAGCATTTTAATGTTTTAGATTGGGTAGATTTTCCTTTTGAAGTAGAAAGCGAGTGGTTTTCAGGGAAAGTAGCAATAAGAACCTACAGTATTAACGAACTTTTGGGCACTAAATTAAGAGCCTTATACCAAAGAAGTAAAGGTCGCGATTTATTTGATTTGGATTATTCCAGATTAAACATAGAATTAGATACAAATCAAATTATAAAGTGCTTTAAAGCCTATATAGCTTTAGCAACAGGAAACAGATCTCCAAGTAAAAAAGAGTTCCTGTTAAACATTAAAGAAAAAGAAAATAATCCTGATTTTACAGGAGATATGGAAGCTTTATTGAGACCAGAAATAGCGTACAATCAAGATGCCGCGTTTAAATGGCTTAAAACCGAATTGATAGAAAAAATTTAATACCAATTTAACAGATTTAGAAGATAATAAAAATGCTCTTTTAAAACAA
>CAYRVY010000527.1:0-1865 GCA_964427695.1 uncultured Flavobacteriaceae bacterium | reverse complement strand
TCACTCTGTTCCATTTCTAAATAAGCATTTACAGCATCTTTTCGTGCTTGTAAAACCGATTTAAAAACACCAAGTTTTTCTCCGCTAACCATTAGTCTGTCTGCAGAAGCTTTTTTTTCATAAGGTGTTATAAAAACAATTTCAATATCCTTTTCTCTCATTAATTTCCACGGAATAGCAGCTTCAGTGGGATCAAACCCATAATTAGGTAATGGTATTAAAACTCTTTTTTTTATCATGATAATTTTGTTAAAGATAAAATTAGATCTCTATAAAACAAAAATGGCGATTGTTTTACAATCGCCATTTAAGGAATGAACTACCCAGAAGCAGAGACTCGAGGAATTCTTTAGATTAAATTAATGTGCAATTACTTTTAAAGTCTTTATAAAATTTTCACCTTTAATAACAATAAAACTCAATTGGTTTTTTGGCAAATTAATGTCTTTTGAAAAACTATTCTGTATTTGTAAATTTTTATAATCCTGTAATAACCTTCCAAAAATATCAAATACACTAATGGATACTTTACCGTTATAGCCATTAATTTTTAAAGTGTTATTAATATAGAAAGTGTTTAAACTTTTGGTAATATCATCTATGCTTAATGTAGTTTCTACAATTGAATACGCAAGACTTTCTATATTAAAAGATATATCGTAATTGGCATTTGATACAATATCAATATCAGCGGCAGTTGGTGATGCAGTGCCTGTTAACCCAGAGCCACCATAAGATACCGACCAGTTAGCATCTCTCCTAAATTTTAATCCACCAATAGTTAAGGATATATCTGTTGCTGAGTAATTTAAATTATCTGAAGTAGTTAAAACAACATCTGCAGCCCAACTATTAAACTCTCCAATGACACTAATATTTTGATTAGATGGTCCAGATGGTGTAAAACTATAATCTCCTGTGTTTATATTGAATGCAATATCATAATAATTTGAAGTTACAGGTATATTATTCCCTGTTGTGGTTCCTGTTGGAAAATTATCGCCACCCCAACTATTAGTCGAATTATCATCTTGTCTAAATTTTAGACCAGTACTTGGTAGATAATAACCAGTTATGGTGTAATTTATATTGTCGGAAGTACTCATATTCACATCAGTTCCCCAATCGTTAAAATCTCCTAGAAAACCTATGCTTTGTGCAATTATAAACTGTGATGAAAATAGTAATAAAAAAATAAAAAGTAATTTTGTTTTCATATGTATGTGGGTTTTTGTTAGTTAAATAAATATAGTGTTTTTAGAACAAATTGATAATTTTAAACTTACTACATCGTTTTCGTGTTAATAACTTTTTAATATTATTAGCAAATCTGCTTTTTAACAGAAATACTAGACTAATCAAATGTTATAATCGTTTAATTATACGACTTGTATTATAGTTTAATATTATTATTTTTGCTCGAACTTTAAAAAAGTCTTAAATTTATATTAAACGAGCATATTAAATATTTTCTCATGCAAGATAGTAATTATTTGTAAACAGATTCGATAGCTATGTAAGTAGTTGGAATCGGGATGAACATTGGAAAAACAAAAAACCGTATACATATGAGAGTGAAGATTTTAACTACATTTTTTTTTCTATTTTTTATAATTTTTTGTAAAGCACAAATAAAAAAGGAAGATATATTGTTTACTGTTGATAATACTACAGTTTTTGCTTCAGAATTTTTGAGAATGTACAATAAAAATTTAGATTTAGTTATAGACGAATCTCAAAAAAATGTCGATGAGTATCTTAAATTATTTATAAATTATAAACTTAAGATTATTGAAGCTAGAGCTCTTGGGTTTGATAAGAAACCTCAATATATTAAGGAGTTAGAAAGCTATAAAGAGCAATTA
>CAYRVY010000526.1:0-1870 GCA_964427695.1 uncultured Flavobacteriaceae bacterium | reverse complement strand
AATATAAAAATTGGAAAAATGTTAACCAAACTTCACCAAAATTGGAAAAATTATGGAAACTAATAAAATAAAAAAATTGAAGCTGGAAGTTGGAAACTGGGAGTTGGAAGCTAGGATTTGGAAACTAGATGTTCGAAATTGTATATTGAATTTTATCTCCAGTTTCCAGTTTCCAAATTCTAGTTTCGAGCTTCTAATAATAATATGCTTAATTTTTTCAAGTGATTTCATACAAGGGCAAAACCTCCAAAATTATCTTGAACTTGCCGAAAAAAACAATCCAGAAATTCAAAAATTTGAATTACAGCATAAGATTATTTCAGAAAAAATAAATGAAGTTAATACGTTTCCTAATTCTGAAATTGGAGTAGGCTATTTTGTAAGTGAACCAGAAACAAGAACAGGTGCTCAAAGAGCAAAAGTTTCTATAAAACAAATGATCCCTTGGTTTGGAACCATTACTGCTCGTGAGAATTATGTAAGTTCATTAGCAGATGCAAAATATGAAGACATTGTTATTGCTAAAAGAAAATTGATAGTTTTTGTATCACAATCATACTACAATTTATATACAATTAAAGCAAAGCAAGAAGTATTGGTTGAAAACATGAAACTATTAGAAACCTATGAAATCATGGCGTTAACTTCTGTAGAAGTTGGTAAAGCATCAGCAGTAGATGTATTGCGATTACAAATGCGCCAAAATGAATTAGAGCAACTAAATAAGGTATTAGAACAAGATTTTTTAGCTGAACAAACAGTATTAAATAAACTGCTTAACAGAGATAAATCTATTTCAGTAGTTGTGATAAAAGATTTGACTATTCCTACAGAAAGGATTTTAATTAATTCTGAAAACTTACAATTACATCCAGAGCTTACCAAATATGATAAACTCTATCAATCTGTTGAACAATCAGAATTGTTGAATCAAAAAGAAGTCAGTCCAAATATTGGTTTTGGGTTAGATTATATTGCTGTTTCAAAAAGACCTAATATGAATTTTAGCGATAACGGAAAAGATATCATTATGCCAATGGTTACACTATCTATTCCTGTTTTTAATAATAAATTCAGATCAAAAACTAAACAGAACAAGTTACAACAACAAGAAATAACAGCACAAAAACAAGAACGACTTAACAACTTAGAAAGTATTCTTGATAAAGCAATAAAAAACCAAATAGCCTCACGAATAAAGTATGAAACACAAACCAAAAACTTAAAGCAAGCCAATGATGCAGAGGATATTTTAATAAAAAGCTACGAAACAGGAACTATCGATTTTATTGATGTTTTAGATATTCAGGAACTGCAATTAAAGTTTCAGATTAATCAAATAGAGTCCATAAAAAACTATTATATACAAACAACAATTATTAATTATTTAACAAATTAAATCTAAAGAAAATGAAAAAAGTAATTTTAAGTTTAGCAATTGCCTTAATGGTAACAGTAAATGGCTACAGTCAAGATTCGAAAAAAGTGACTTCAAAAGAAGCATTACAAACAACCAGTTTTGGTGTAAGAGGTAACTGTGGTATGTGTAAAGCAACCATCGAAAAAGCAGCAAATAATATTGAAGGTATTACAAATGCTATTTGGGACAAAGAAAATAAGAAAATAGATATTTCTTATAACGCTTCAAAAACAAACCTTATGGAAATGCATAACGCAATTGCAGCATCTGGTTATGATACAGATATCTCAACTGCAAATGAAAAAGCTTACAATAATTTAGCAGGTTGTTGTCAGTATGATAGAGAAATGAAGATGAATATTTCAGCAAAGAAGAAAGACGACCATAGTGGTCATAAACATTAATTAATACTAATAATTTATTTAAAATGAAAAACTTAAAACTAACAAT
>CAYRVY010000525.1:0-1873 GCA_964427695.1 uncultured Flavobacteriaceae bacterium | reverse complement strand
TTCCTGTTTGTGCATCTGCATTTGTAATATGAAATGTTACAGTAACGCCAGTTAATCCTTGTAATAAATTTGGAATAATTTCGGTTAAATCAAAGTTAGCGAATCCATCGTCATCACTTTCACAAGCATTTAATGGAGGAGCATTTCCAGAATCAATTACTGGTAATTCTAAAACATTAATTGTTAGTGTTGTTGTACTCAAACAACCAGTATTTGGGTTTATAACTCTTACATATAAAGTTTCATTAGGATTGGTGTTAACATAAGGTGAGAGAATAGGATTGTTTCCAGTATTAGCATCACCTTGAGTATAGTGATATGTTACAACCAAGCTTGTATTACCTAGCGTAATTTCGTTATCCGTTTGAGTTAAATCTATTTCGGTAGAACCATCTGCTATACCATCATCACATATTTCTAATAATGTAGGTGTTGCAATTACAGGCAATTCGTTTACAATTAGATTAAATGATGCAAAAGCTAAACATCCACTATCTGTATCTTCAACTCTAACATAAATTGTTTGTGGATTTGATGTGTTTTGAATTGGATTAGTTATAGCATTTGTATTATTTTGAGCTTCAGCATTGGTGTAATGATAGGAAATATTGTAATTTCCAGAAGGTACTGCATTTAATATTTCAGTATCTTTATCAAATAGATTAAAGGTTTCGATGCCATCTCCACTTAAATCATCACAAAGTTGAAAGTCTGAAATATTTCCTATAGCCTGTTCAGAGCTTAAAGTTATGATGACACTATCTTGAATAACACAATTTATGTTGTTTAAGACAATTGAAATTTCTACAGTATAATTTCCCGAAGCAGTAACATTAAGTGTAGGATTTGTTTCTCCTGTAATTAAAATGCCATCTTGATACCAAGTATAAATAGCTAATGGATTTTGAATATCTCCATTTAGTTCATAATTTTCAGCACAAGTTGTAATATCTGGACCTAAATCGGTAGTTGCATTAAAACTATTTCCTTGTATAAATACTGCCGAATCATAGTTTTCATCGGTTTGGTCAGCAACTATGAGCTTGATTTGATATTGAACATTTGGGACAATATTTGCTGTTGCCGAAAGTACAGTTGTTCTCCCATTATAGTTAGTGTCTCCCATACTATAACCATCAAAATATTGGTCGTTTTCTGCAGCACAAAACCCTACAATTTCGTCGTGTATTGTACTAGTATTAACAGGTATGTTTGTTCCTGGTATTAGTGCAATGTTTGTATAAGGATCGTTAGTTCCAGCTTGTCGAATTAAAAAAGCGAAGCCATCAGAATACTCACAAGGGAAATTCCCAAAATATTCTTCTGAAGCCAGAATGTAATTAAATTGAATAAGGTTTGAAATTGAAATAAAATCGAATTCAATAGACGTAGCATTTAGAGTATTTGTAATTCCTAATGCAGTTTCCAAATCTGGATCTGTTCCCCAATTTGTTTCACCTTCATTTAAAATGTTTGTATTAGTTGTATTTCCTCCAGAATTTGCATTTCCTGTAGAGATTACAATACCATTTTGAAAAGGGAAATTAGAATTTGCTCTTTCAAAAAAACCAAAACTGGAAAAACCATTAACAGCACCATTTACAGATGATGATATGTTAGATACTTCAACACAGCCTTCGACCAAATTATTTTCTATGAGTTCTTGAACGGAAATTGTATTATCTACCAATATTTTTTGGGAAAAAATAGAGTTAACACTAAACAAACTGATAGCAAGCAGAATGTAGGTTTGTTTGTTCATTTTAATACTTTTGATGACTTCTAAAACTTAGCTATTTAAAAGTCAATGGATTATATTTGGGTTTCAACTTCGAAAGTTATATAATAAATAGATGAAATGCAAAAAAAAACG
>CAYRVY010000524.1:0-1878 GCA_964427695.1 uncultured Flavobacteriaceae bacterium | reverse complement strand
GATTAATAACGAGTCTATAAACGAGTTTGGCATATCTTTTGGAGTAGGTTTACCAATTGGGCGCTACTTTTCTAATGCTAATTTAGGAATAGAAATAGGAAAAAGAGGGACAACCAATCAAAATTTAGTTGAAGAAAATTTTATAAATTTCCAAATTAGTTTATCCCTAAACGACAGGTGGTTTGTGAAGAGAAAATATAACTAGCTAATATAAATACTTGAATTATGAAGACGAAAATCACATTATTATTAATGCTTTTTTTAGGGTTTAATGTTGCTATAGCGCAAGATGATCATGAAGAAGATATTGCAACACTTTCAATTTTTGATCAGCTAGTTAAAGCTAAAAATTTTAATGCAGCTTATAGCCCATGGATGGAATTAAGAAAAAGAAACCCCAAATTTAGTAGAGCAATATATATTCATGGAGAAAAAATTCTTGGGGATAAAATAAAAAATTCTTCTGGGAATGAAAAAGTAACCTATATAAAAGATTTGGTAAAACTTTGGGAAGAAAGACAAATGTACTTTGCAAGTAAAACACCAAAAGGACAATATATGGCAAAAGCCTGCCAATTACAATTCGACTTTAAAAAGGAATTAAATTTGACCGATTCATTTTTGTTCGAATGTTTTGATGCAGCTTATAAGGCTGATGTTAAAACTTTCACAAATCCTAAAAGCCTATATACATATTTTTCTTTAATGGTAGATTTGTATGATGCTAATAAGCAAACAGCTCAAGCCTTATTTAATAAGTATGATGATATTAGCGAAAAAATAGAATTTGAAATTAAAAACTACACACAAAAATTAAACAAGTTTGTTCCAAAAGGCGATGAAGAAGAAGTTCAATTAAGTGCAAGAGATACAAGAAGGGTAAAATCGTACAATAGTTATTTAGCAGCTTATAACAAAATTTCAGGTAGTGTAGATAGTAAGTTAGGAGAAAGAGCAAATTGCGAGAACTTAATACCACTTTATAAAAGAGATTTTGAAGAGTTTAAAAGTGATGGTGTCTGGTTACAACGTGCAATGAATGGAATGGGAGAAAAAGGATGTACTGATGACCCATTGTTTGTTAAGATTGTACAACAAAAAAACACTTTAGAGCCTGATGCAACGACTGCATACTATATAGGGTTCTTGAAAGAAAAAGAAGGAAACTGGACAGAAGCATTGAGTTATTTTAATCAAGCAGTAGATTTAGAAACTGATAGTTTTGATAAAGCTAAAATTTTAAATAAGATTGCAGGAAAATTCAGGAAAAAAGGAAGCTATGGTAAAGCAAGAAGCTATTATAGAAGAGCTTTAGCACAAAATCCTTCTTTAGGAAGTGCGCATATTGCCATTGCACAAATGTATGCTAAAAGTGCAAATAGCTGTGGTATAGACAACTTTACTAAAAGAGCTGTATATTGGTTAGCTGCACGAGAAGCAAGAAAAGCAGGAAGAGTAGATGCAAGTTTAAAGAAGGCTGCTGCGAGTACAGCAGCAAATTATATAGCTAAAGCACCTAGTAAAGGTGAAATATTTTCTTCAGGTAGATCGGGAGAGATAATTAGAGTAGGATGTTGGATTGGATCAAATGTTAAGGTTCCAGCCTTATAATGAAAATATTTTTAAGATATAAAATAGTATTCAAAGTCACAGTTTTTACTGTGACTTTGCTTTTTTCATGTAAAAACAATTTCAAAGAAATTCAAAATATCGGCGCTTTAGATATAGGACCTTTAAGTATTGCTGAGAATATTAATACAAAATACACCGATTCCGGGAAACTGGTATCTCATCTTATTAGCCCTAAAATGTTAAATTATTCCAATAGAGAATTTGCTTTTTATGAGTTTCCAGAAGGTATTAATCTTACCATGTTCG
>CAYRVY010000523.1:0-1879 GCA_964427695.1 uncultured Flavobacteriaceae bacterium | reverse complement strand
TTACCATTGGTATTAATGTAAGTGTTGTGGTTTCATCTCTTCCATTATGTCCTCCAGCTTCAAAACCTTCGGCAACTACTGCATCTACTCCTGCTTCTTGAGATTTTAATGCAAATTTTACACTGCTTACAACATGAACAACTGTAATACCTTTTTCTTTTAACCAAGTCGTCCATGTTTTAGGATTTCCTGCAGATGTAAAAACAATCTTAACGCCTTCTTCGACAATAATATCCATAATCTCTTCAATGTTTGGATATAACATTGGTACATTAACACCAAAAGGTTTTGTTGTTGCTTTTTTACATTTTTGAATATGCTCACGAAGCACTTCAGGATACATCGATCCAGCACCAATTAATCCAAGAATTCCTGCATTACTTGAAGCCGATGCTAATCGCCAACCACTATTCCAAATCATTCCAGCTTGTATGATTGGATATTGAATATTAAAAAGTTTGGTAATTCTATTGCTCAACATTATTATGTTTTTATTTAATTAGTAATGCCATATTCTTGTAAAAATAACAAATTACAAGTATCTCTAAAATCGATAACAACTCTTGATTGTTTTTCCTGTCTATGGTATCTTGTATAAGAATAATTAAAGGCTTGGTTAGTACACTTAAAACATTGTTTTAGCATTAAAAAAAACCATGTATCTTCTTGTAAAAAACATAGCACTAAAAGAAAATGAAACTGATAAAAAGTAATTTCTTTTTCATAATTATTAGATTTAGTTCTATACACAATACGCCTAGATTTAGGAAATTTAAGAAATTACTCCCGAACCTACTAATTCGTCATCGAGATACCATACTACAAATTGTCCTTCGGTTATTGCAGATTGTGGTTTTTTAAAGGCGACATATAAGCCGCTACTTACTTTATAGAGTGTTGCTTTTTGCAAAGGTTGACGATAGCGAATCCTAGCCAAAACATCTAAAGATTGGTCAGTTTCTAAAGCTAAATCTTCACGAATCCAATGCAATTCTTTATTGGTTACAAACAAAGCACTTTTGTATAATCCTGGATGCGATTTGCCTTGTCCTGTATAAATAACATTTTCGTCAACATTTGTATCAATCACAAACAGAGGTTCTAAAGTTCCACCAACAGCGAGCCCTTTTCGCTGACCTTTTGTAAAATAATGAGCACCTTGATGTTTGCCAACAACTTTACCATCAGTAACAGAATAGGTTAATTTTCTTGATGCAAACTGAAGTTTTTCTTCTTCTGAATTGAAATCAGGAGCATCTTGTTTATAAATCTCATTCTCTGAAGAAACCTCAATAATTACACCTTCCTTTGGTTTTAGTTTTTGCTGTAAAAAGTCTGGAAGCTTGACTTTACCAATAAAGCAAAGACCTTGAGAGTCCTTTTTCTCTGCTGTTATAAGATTTTGTTCTGTTGCTATTTTCCTTACTTCTGGTTTTGTGAGTTCTCCTATAGGAAATAAGGTTTTTGCTAATTGCTGTTGCGACAACTGACATAAAAAATAAGATTGATCTTTATTATTGTCTTTCCCAACTAAAAGCTGATAAATCTTTTTATCATCTTTTTCAAGAATTCCTTTTCTACAATAGTGACCTGTTGCTACAAAATCTGCTCCGAGTTCCAGAGCAATTTTCATAAAAACATCGAACTTTATTTCTCGATTACAAAGCACATCTGGATTTGGAGTTCGTCCTCGTTCATATTCTTTAAACATATAGTTAACTATACGTTCCTTATACTCTTTACTTAAGTCAACGGTTTGGAATGGAATTCCTAATTTTTCAGCAACAAGCATCGCATCGTTACTATCGTCTAACCAAGGGCATTCATCGGAAATTGTTACAGAATCGTCGTGCCAATTTTTCATAAACAAACCAATAAC
>CAYRVY010000522.1:0-1881 GCA_964427695.1 uncultured Flavobacteriaceae bacterium | reverse complement strand
TCTTCAATATTGCCATAAAAACATCGAAACGCTTTCCTGAAACTTTGTTTATAAACCTCTAAATCTGTTATGTGATGTTTACTTGTAACATTTCCCGTTGTACCACTACTTATAAACGTTTGTTGAATACGATTTTTAGAGCTTACTACGCTATGCGTCTTAAAAAACTGAATAGGTAAAAACGGAATGTCTTCAAGCCTTTTTACATCGCTAGGATGCTTGTAGAGCAAATCGCAAAACGAACGAAACACTTTATTGTTTTCAAACTGATGCTTAAAAATTTGCAAAGCCACAGTACTAAACTCCTGTTCGGTTTTAATATTGAAAATGGCTTTAGTATCTATCATTTAATAATATGTCTGTTCGAGTATCACGCTTTAGCGTGATGTATCGACAACAAAAGTATATAAAATAAAAGAGCGTTACCATTGGCAACGCTCTTAAAATATTAAAAATATAAAATTAGTTTATTACCAGCTTTTTGGTAACTGTAGCATTATTTTGAGTTATTCTAATAATATATATACCAGCATTTAAGCGAGACACATCTAATGTATTGTCTATAATAGTGCTCCTTATAACTTGTTTACCTAAAATATCGAATACTGAAGCTTTAATGGTTTCATTGTTTTTACTTTTAATATTTATAAAGCCTAACGATGTTGGATTAGGATAAATATTAAAGTTTTCATTCTTATTTTCATCTATTCCTAATGATGACTCAACACTAAAAGTTACAAAATCATCACTAACTTCAACTGCATCCATAAATACCAAAACCCATACATTATAAGTTTCCCCGTCTGTTGTTGTAATATTAAAGGGACCTGTAGGACCAGTATTGGAGGTTATCACACCATTTACTTCAATATCCACACGTGTTGGTGAATTTGCTGTAGTGTATTCTAAATCTACACTAGTAGTTCCAGCTGAAAATATTTGACTAGAGGTTGGAGATGTAATTGTAGCAGTAGGAAATAGATGAACACTATCAACCAAGAAAATTACATCAATGGCAATATCTTCATCTGCTGAAGTTAAGCCTCCAAATGTAACTCTAATATCTATAACTGTCCCAGTATCTGGAATTGCAAAGAATATCTCATCAGAAAATTCGTTTGTCAATATAAGGCCATCTCCAACACCATCAAAATTTGTATCTATTTGTGGAGCAGTATTAAAAGTCGCTCCATCATTTTCTACCCATATTAAATTTTTCCATACACCTGAATTATCAATTTGGTATTCAAAATGTACAAAGTCTGAACTATCCCAATCTTCTGAACCATCACTTGCATCATGTTCGGCCAAGATTACTCCAAATGTTAAATCTGCATATGTTGCTATATCTACATCATCAAACAACATGGTTGCAGGCGATACCATTGGTGATGTATCAATATCTTGAACTGCAAAATAAGATTCCCCATCTGCAAAATTAATTGGAGAAGCAATATTTGTGCCATCTGTTCTAGTAAAATATTGAGTTGTAGAAACAATTTGTTCTGGCATTGAAAGCGTGTATTGAGGAGTAGTGCTAGCTGAAAATTCTTCAAGAAGCAAAATAGTTTGCCCAAAAGAAATAGCAGTAATAAATAAAGTAAAAAGGGAAATGTAAAGTTTTTTCATAATAAGATTAATTTAAATAGCATTTAAATGTAATAAAATTTATCGACTTTATTGTTTTTTTATTAATAAATAAATTATTTAATTAGCTTATTTACAATTAAATAACGTGAGTTCGACGTAAAAAATATTATAGTTTATAGTCAAAAGCATAGTAATACTAACCCAAAACTTGTTTTTCCCGTGAACCTGCCTGTCGGCAGCTACGGTGTACCCACATCTTTTATGAGTTTTGTTCCTTCAATTATATATGAT